>JBEANV010000303.1:0-2541 GCA_041165285.1 Pseudomonadota bacterium
CGTGACGACCTGGCGGGCGTCGTAGACCTTGACCGAGTCCCAGGCGCTGTAGCCCCAGTTGAGCAGCTTCTGGCTCTCGACGGCGCGGGCTTCCTTGGAGGCGGCTCCCACGACCACGCTGATCAGACGGCGCGGGCCGTTGGGGAAATCGCGCTTGGCGGTGGCGATCAGGCAATAGCCGGCGGCATCGGTGTAGCCGGTCTTCAGGCCATCCACGCTCGGGTCGCGCCACAGCAGCAGGTTGCGGTTCTGCTGCGTGATCTTGTTGTAGGTGAATTCCTTGATCGAGTAGTAGCGCACGTCGCCAGGGAAATCGACCAGCAGCCGCGTGGCGATGGTGCCGAGTTCGCGCACCGTGCTGATGTGGCCGGGGGCAGGCAGGCCCTCCGGGTTCTTGAACTGCGAGACCTTCAGCCCGAACGCCTGCGCCTGGCGGTTCATCATCGCGACGAAGTTCTCCACCGAGCCTCCAACGGCCTCGGCCAGCAGCACCGTGGCGTCGTTGCCGCTCTGCACGATCATGCCCTTGATGAGGTCTTCCACCTTCACCTTGGCGCCGACCTGGATGTACATGCGCGAGGCGTCGGTCATGCCGGTACGCCAGGCGCGCTCGGAGACAGTCAGCTCCTGGTCGAGGCTGAGCTTCTTGTCGCGCAGCGCCTGGAAGACCAGGTAGGCGGTCATCAGCTTGGTGAGGGATGCGGGCTCGACCGTGGCGTCGGCGTTGCGGCCGGCCAGGGCCTGGTCGGCGCTCAGGTCGAGCAGCACGTAAGCCTTGGCGGCGATTTCGGGCGGCTGCGGCGGGGTCTGCGCCAGGGAGTGGGGCAGAACCAGGGCCAGTGCCAGGGTGGCTAGGAGTCGTTTCATTGGTGGATGTGGTTCGCGGTTCAGGGGTCAGTGCCAGCTGCGCACGATGAGCTGGCGCAGGCGGGGCAGTTGACCGTGGAAAAAGTGGCCGACACCGGGCATCACGGTGACGGACAGGTGCTGCGGGCGCGCCCAGTCGAGGGTGGCCGACAGCGGGACGACGTCGTCGGTCTCGCCGTGGATGACCACGGTGTCCTCGGGCACGTCGGCCGGGCGGGCGCGCTGTGTGGACGGACCGACCAGCAGCAGGCGTTCGGCGCGCTGCTCGCCCTCCAGCCGGGCAGCCGCCAGCGTGGTCACGTAGGCGCCGAACGAGAAGCCGCCGAGCACCAGCGGCAGGCCTGCGACGCGCTGTGCAGCGACCACGGCGAGCAGATCGTCGCTCTCGCCATGGCCCTCGTCGTGCGCACCCTCGGTGGTGCCGACACCGCGGAAGTTGAAGCGCACCGTGCAGTAGCCCATCTGCAGGAAGGCACGCGCCATGGTCTGCACGACCTTGTTGTCCATCGTGCCGCCGAACAGCGGATGCGGGTGGGCCAGCACGGCCACGCCGCGCTGCGTGTTGACGCTGGTCGGCTGGTCGACGGCCACCTCGATGGCACCGGCCGGTCCGGCCACGTGCAGGCGTTCGGTCTGGGCGTTCATCGGCGACCCGTCCGCTCAACGGCCGACATCGGCCGGCAGCACTAGGCGTTCGACGACCTGGCCGTTCTTCAGGTGAGACTCGACGATCTCGTCGATGTCGCTGGCGTCGACGAAGGTGTACCAGGTGGCTTCGGGGTAGACCACGGCAACGGGGCCGCCTGCGCAGCGGTCGAGACAACCCGCCTTGTTGACCCGGACCTGACCGGGGCCGGCCAGTCCGGCGGCCTTGACCTGCTGCTTGCAGCGGTCGAAGCCGGCCTGTGCCTGGTGGTCACCGCAACTGGACTGGCCGTTGTCGCGCTGGTTCAGGCAGAAGAAGATGTGGCGTTGGTAGTAGCTGGGCGTGCGCATGGCGGGATTGTAGGAGTCAGGCTGGAGGCGGCGTCACCTGGGGGACATCGGTGAGCCGCGGCCGGGACGGCGCGACGACCTGGATCATCAGGAACATCAGCGCTGCCAGTGGCCACACCCAGCCTATCCATTGCGCCAGACCGTGAAAGCGGATGAAGCGGCCTTGCTCCCAGCCTTTCAGGCTCAAGGCGAAGTAGGGGTCGGCCCCGGTCTGGTTGATCAGCGCGATCAGGATGGTCAGCAGGATCAGCCCGAGTGCCGCCACCACCTTGCGGTGCATGAAGGCCAGTGCGCAGCCCAGGATCAACCCCATCAGTACCCCAGGAACCACGGGTGGAGTCAGCCAGGACATGGCATGGTCAGGGCCGAAATTCAAGGCGGTGGACAAGGCCGTGGCGCCGATGCCCAGCAGGCAGGCCCCGGCCAGGGTCACGAGCCGGTGGCGGGCGCGGCGCAGCATCACGAAGCTCACCAGGCAGGGCGCGAGCAGTCCGAGCGCGGTGACCAGGGCCTCGATGCCCGGAGCGAGCGAGCTGTCCGCGGCCGGCAGCGGCACCCAGCCTTCGAAGGGCGTATTGGCCAGCCAGCCGTCGAGCACGGTGGCCAGGCGCACCAGCCCTTGCCCCGGACCCAGCGGCACCGGCGTCGGAAACAGCAGCCCGATCGGCCAGGACAGCA
>JBEANV010000304.1:0-5621 GCA_041165285.1 Pseudomonadota bacterium
TCTGGTCACGCACTTGCGTCAGTGCGCCCGCATAGGTGCGCACCAGCAAGGTCTTGAACTCTTCCTGCAGGCGCTTCTGCTGCTCGGGCGTGGCCTGACGCCAGTAGCGGCCGACCGACGACGAGGTCATGCGCTGGAAATCGACCCCAGGCAGGATCTTGGCATCCACCAGCGCCAGGATGCGCTTGGTGTCACCAGCCTGAATGGCCTTGTCGGCCTTGACCGCCTCGATCACCTCACCCGAGATCTGCTTGATCCAGGCATCCGGTGCGGTCTGGGCGTGGGCGACGGCGGTGGCCAGCACCAGGGCGGCGGAGGCGATCAGCGAGGTCCAACGGCTCTTCAACATGGAGTTCCTTTCAACGACTGCCCGGAGTCGGGCAGCCGATCTTCAACGTTCGACGGCCCTGTCCGGTTGTCAGCGGGCCTTGGATGCCGCAGCAGCAGGGGCTGCAGGCGCAGACATTTCGTCGATCTCTTCTTCATCGGGCGGATTGCCATCGTAGACGAGGCTGCGGCGGCGCTGCAGATAGGCATTGCGCACGAACGCGTACTTGTCGAGCGCAATGTCGTCGATCAGGCTCGTGGCAGATAGCAGCCCTGCCCGGGTGCTGACGAGACGAATGCCGGTCATCGTGTTGCGGGTCAGCGAGACGGACACCAGCGCCTCTGGCGTGGCTTTCATGTCCACAGGCAGGCCGATCGAATCGCGCACAGTGGACGGACCCAGGATCGGCCAGACGATGTAGGCCCCGTTGGGCACACCCCAGCGTCCCAGCGTCTGGCCGAAGTCTTCGCCGTGGCGCTCGAAGCCAAGTTCGGTGGCAATGTCCATCACGCCGGCAAAGCCAAAGACAGTGTTGGTGCCGAAGCGCATCACATCGCTGAAACCATCGGCGAAGCGGCCCTGCAGGAACAGGTTCACCGCCGACCAGGCGTCTTTGACGTTGCCGAAGAAGTTCGACACCATCAGTTGCACTGGCGAAGGCAGCACGGCCTGGTAGACCTGCGCTGCCGGTTTGAGCACGGCCGCATCGACGGCTTCGTTGAAGGCGAACACCTTGCGGTTCATTGGCTCCAGCGGATCGGGTCGCTGCGCCGTCGCACAGCCAACCAGCAGGGCCGCGCTGCACAACAGCGCCGCAGCGGCCGGCCTCACGGCTTGCCGGCCGGCGCGTTGCTCGCGTCGGCCGCCTTGTTGAACAGGAACTGGCTGATCAGCGTCTCCAGCACCACCGCCGACTGCGTCTGCGTCACCACGTCACCCGCCACCAGCGTCTTGTCGGACGCACCCGGCTCGATGCCCAGGTACTGCTCGCCCAGCAGGCCGGCGGTGAGGATCTTGATCGAGCTGTCCTTGGGGAAGGCGAAGCGCTGCTCCATCTCCATCTCCACCGTCGCCTGGAAGGACTTGTCGTCGAAGCTGATGCGCGTGACCCGGCCGACCACGACACCGGCGCTCTTGACCGCCGCGCGCGCCTTCAGGCCGCCGATGTTGTCGAAACGCGCCGAAACGCGGTACACCGGCTCGAACGACAGGCTCAGCAGGTTGCCGGCCTTCAGCGCCAGAAACAGCAGCGCCGCAGCGCCGACGACGACGAACAGGCCCACCCAGAAGTCTTGACGGGATTTCTGCATGTGGTTTTCCTCTGCTACGAATTCAGATTCAGATCGAGAACATCAGCGCGGTGAGAACAAAGTCCAGCGCGAGCACCGCCAGCGAGGACATCACCACCGTGCGGGTCGTTGCGCGCGCCACGCCTTCGGGCGTCGGCTGGCAGAAATAGCCTTGCAGCAACGCCACGAAGGTCACGGTCAGGCCGAAGACCATGCTCTTGATGACACCGTTGCCGACGTCCTTGAACACATCGACGCCGCCCTGCATCTGCGACCAGAATGCGCCGGAATCGACACCGATGAGCACCACACCGACGGCCCAGCCACCGACGATGCCCACCGCGCTGAACACCGCCGCCAGCAGTGGCATGGCGATCAGTCCGCCCAGAAAGCGCGGCGCCAGCACGCGCTGCACCGGATCGACCGCCATCATCTCCATGGCAGCCAGCTGCTCGCCGGACTTCATCAGGCCGATCTCGGCGGTCAGCGCCGTGCCGGCCCGGCCGGCGAAGAGCAGCGCCGTCACCACCGGCCCGAGTTCGCGCACCAGCGACAGCGCCACCAGCAGTCCGAGGGCTTCGGACGAGCCGTAGCGCTGCAGCGTGTAGTAGCCCTGCAGCCCAAGCACGAAGCCGACAAACAGGCCCGACACCGAAATGATCGCCAGCGAGTAGTTGCCCAGGAAAAAGATCTGGTCCGACACGAGCCGGAACCGCGCCAGCGCCACGGGCACCAGCGCCAGCAACCGGCCCATCAAGCGGGTAGCCTCGCCGATGTCTGCCAGACCGCGGCGCACCGAGCAGCCAACGCGTGACAGCAGGTCCACCGCGCCGCTCACCGTGCACCTCCGTGCAGCCCGAAGTCATCGCCGACCTCGGCCGCCGGATAGTGGAATCGCACCGGGCCGTCCGGCGCCGCGTCCACGAACTGGCGCACCAGCGGATCGTCGGTCCGGCGCAATTCGTCGGGTGTGCCCTGCGCGGCGATGCCTCCATTGGCGATGAAGACCACGTGGTCGGCAATCGAGAAGGTTTCGTCCACGTCGTGCGAGACGACGATGCTGGTCACGCCGAGCGCATCGTTCAGTTCGCGGATCAGCCGCGCTGCCACGCCCATCGAGATCGGATCCAGACCGGCAAACGGCTCGTCGTACATGATCAGCTCCGGGTCGAGCGCAATCGCGCGCGCCAACGCCACGCGTCGGCTCATGCCGCCCGAGATCTGGCTCGGCATCAAGTCCCGTGCGCCGCGCAGCCCCACAGCGTTGAGCTTCATCAGCACCAGGTCGCGGACCATGGTTTCGGACAGATCCGTGTGCTCGCGCAGCGGAAAGGCCACGTTGTCGAACACCGACAGATCCGTGAACAGCGCACCGAACTGGAACAGCATGCCCATGCGCCGGCGCATTGCCATCAGACCGGCCCAGTCCAGCTTGGCGACATCCGTGCCATCAAACAGCACCTGCCCGGACATGACACCCAGTTGCCGGCCAATCAGGCGCAGCACGGTTGTCTTGCCGCCTCCCGAAGTGCCCATGAAGGCCACCACCGACCCGCGCGGAACGGTCAGGTTGACGTTCTTCAGGATGGTGCGGTCACCGTAGCCGCAGGTCACACCACGCAACTCGACGAGTGGCGACGCGGTGGCGGAAGCAAGTGGTGCAGGGTGAGAGGCTGGTGGCACGAGGACAAGCGCAAGCGGTGGCAGGAGCCGCGGATGCCCGCGGTACTGCTGGCGATGATAGGGGAAAGCTCGGAGAGCTGGTTTGAAGAAGCGTTGAGCGGCACACAGCAGCCCGCAACGACAAAACCGCCCGAAGGCGGCTTTGCGGGCGGCAGAGCGTGTCCGCTCAGGCCGAAAAGCTTGATCCGCAACCGCAGGTCGTCGTGGCGTTGGGGTTCTGGATGACGAACTGGGAGCCTTGCAGATCTTCCTTGTAGTCGATCTTGGCACCGGTGAGATATTGCAGGCTCATCGCGTCGATCAGCAGCGTCACGCCATTCTTGTGCATGGCGGTGTCATCGTCGTTCACGATCTCGTCGAAGGTGAACCCGTACTGGAAGCCCGAGCACCCGCCGCCTTGCACGAACACACGCAGCTTCAGATCAGGGTTGCCTTCTTCGGCCACCAGATCAGCCACCTTGGCAGCCGCGCTGTCGGTGAAGATGATCGGGGCGGGCATGTCGAATTCAGGGGTGTCGAGAATTTCGGCTACGGCGCTCATGGCGACTCCAGTTAGCGTTCGTACAGTGGGGAGTGGGCTATTTACTTGTCATTGCCTGTGGCCAGCAACTTCAGAGAAGGCTTGTCCTCCAAGGCAACCGATCCGACGCTCTTGCTGAACGAGCCGGAAGAGATGCGGTGCAAGGCGCCTTCGATGGTAGCACCCTGGTGCATTTCGAGCGACTCGTAGACGACATCGCCCTGGATGTGGGCCTTGGGTTGCAGTTCCAGCAAGTGGTTGGACTCTACCGGACCAATGACAGTTCCATTGATGATGACATGGCCCGCCTTGACCGTGCCGGTGACCTTGGCTTTCTCGCTGATGACGAGGATGCTGGTGTCGTTGGCACTGGCGACGACGTCGCCCTGGATCTCGCCGTCGATGCGCAGACCGTCGCTGAAGCGCAGCGTGCCCTGGATCACTGTGCCCTCACCGATCAGGCTACGGATGGCGGGCTGTTTCTTGGAGCCGAACATGGATTGTTGTCCTGGATGAAAGGAGGTTGTCTACGGGAGGCCGGCATCACATCCGGGCCACTTCAGATGCCTGCAGTTTCCCCGCAGCATCCAGTACCTTGATTTCCAATTGTTTTACCACGACACCCGTCGGCAGGTCGATCACGCCTTCGAGGCGCTGGTACTGTTTCATTTCGATCGACTGGCCGGCCTTGCTGACAGTCTGCGTCCAGGGTCGACCATCTTGCGTACCCGTGACAAGCAGGTCGTAGCGACCTTTGACTTCACCCGATCGACCTACCGCCTGCATCAACAGTGCCTGGTAACGCAGACGTCCCGGGCCGTCCAATCGGGCCTGCAGGCCACGCACGGCGAGCGGTTTGCCGTCATCACGCGAAGGCATCAGCTTCTCGAAAAAGCCCAGATCACGGGTCAGCGCGAGATTTTCGGCTTCCAGCGATTTGACACGTGCAGCGAGACTCTCCTGTGTGGTCTGCGCGGCCTTGAGCAGGCTGTCTGCCGTATTGGCCACCGACACGGCCCGGTCGTGCTCGTCACGCAGGCGGGTGACTTCGTCTCGCAGGCCCACCAGTTCGGTGCGGGCATCGCGGTCCAGACCGGTGATCTCCTTGCCGAACTCGAAGGCCCACAACGCCAGCGCGGCGGAGCAGCCCATCATCAGCGCCAACAGGAGCCAACGCAGCGGCCACGGCATCCGGCTACGGACCGTGACGCGCGGCGCGCTCACCGACCAGCGTCGGCGCAGAAGTTTCCATCGCATAGCTTGGGCAGTCTCGATACGAGCCGACGCATCCGTTGTGGAAAGTGACACACTTTCCGAACGATACACGAACAAAAAGGGCCACCGTGAGGTGACCCTTGTTCGCGGGGCGCCGTCGCGCCCTTTGAATCGCGAGATCGCGAAGCTCGATCAGCGCTTGCTGAACTGCTTCCTGCGACGAGCGCCGTGCAGACCGACCTTCTTGCGCTCGACTTCACGCGCATCACGCGTCACGAAGCCGGCGTGGCTCAGTTCAGGCTTGAGCGTCGCGTCATAGTCGATCAGCGCGCGGGTCACGCCGTGGCGCACGGCACCGGCTTGACCGGACTCACCGCCGCCATGCACGTTGACCTTGATGTCGAAGGTTTCGACATTGTTCGTCAGGAACAGCGGTTGCTTGACGATCATGATCGAGGTCTGGCGGCCGAAATATTCTTCGACCGATTTGCCATTGACCGTGATCAGGCCGGAGCCCTTCTTGATGAAGACACGCGCAACCGACGATTTGCGGCGGCCCGTGCCATAGTTCCAATCACCAATCATG
>JBEANV010000305.1:0-3757 GCA_041165285.1 Pseudomonadota bacterium
CCTCGTCGTCGTTCGAGATCGACCCGATGGCGGTGGAAATCCGGGTGCCCGAGTCCTACCCGATCCCGGCCGACGGTTTCCACATCCGCTGGCCCGATCCGCCGCTGGAACAGGAAAACCGACTGCAGCGCGAGCGCCTGTATGCCTTGCTCGACTATGTGCGGCTGAACCACCTCAATCGCCAGGACTGGGAGGCCCCGCACGCCCGGCTCGGCATCGTCACCACGGGCAAAAGCTACCTCGACGTGCGCGAGGCGCTGGTGATGATTGGGCTGGACGGCACGGACGCCAGTGACCTGGGCCTGCGACTGCTGAAGATCGGCGTGGTCTGGCCGCTGGAGCCGCAGTGCATCCGTCAGTTCGCCGACGGACTCGATGAAATCCTCGTGGTCGAGGAGAAGCGCCAGATCATCGAGTACCAGCTCAAGGAGCAGCTCTACAACGCGCCGGCCTCTGCCCGCCCGAGGGTGGTCGGCAAATACGACGAGACCGGCGAGTGGGTGCAGGTGCCGCACGATGGCATCCTGCTGTCGCCGAACGGGGAGCTGACCCCCGCGGCCATCGCCGGGGTGATCGTTGCGCGCATCGCCAAGGTATTCGGGGCCGATGTCTTGCCGGAACAGGCCCGCGCCTTCCTGGCCCCCTGTCACGCGGCGGATGGTTTCACCCGGACTGAGCCTGGTGCGCAGCAACGGTTGCCGTATTTCTGCGCCGGCTGCCCGCACAACATCAGCACGAAGGTGCCCGAAGGTTCGCGGGCCGTCGCCGGCATTGGTTGCCACTACATGGCGCAGTGGATGGATCGGCGCACGGAAACCTTCACGCAGATGGGCGGCGAAGGCGTGAGCTGGGTCGGTCAGGCCCCGTTCACGGCGACCCGGCACATCTTCGCGAACCTGGGTGACGGCACCTACATGCACTCGGGTTCGCTCGCGATCCGGGCGTCCCAGGCGGCGGGGGTGAACATCACCTACAAGATCCTGGTCAACGACGCCGTGGCGATGACGGGCGGACAACCGGTCGAGGGCGCACCGACGGTGTCGCAGATCCTGCAGCAGGTCGCCGCCGAGGGCGTGCGGCACCTGCACCTCGTCAGCGACGAGCCGGCGCTGTACACGGCCCTGGGCGGATTGCCGGCGGGCGTGGCTGTCCACCACCGCGGCGAAATGGAGGCGCTGCAGCGCCGCCTGCGCGAGACGTCCGGCGTCTCCGTGATCGTCTACGCCCAGACCTGCGCCGCTGAGAAACGGCGTCGGCGCAAGAAAAAGCTGCTCGTCGATCCGCCCAAGCGGGTGCTGATCAACGAGGCGGTCTGCGAAGGCTGCGGTGACTGCGGGGTGCAGTCGAACTGTGTCGCGATCCTGCCGCTGGAAACACCACTGGGCCGCAAGCGGACCATCGACCAGAGCGCCTGCAACAAGGATTTTTCCTGCGTGCAGGGGTTCTGCCCGAGCTTTGTCACCGTCGAAGGTGGCACGCTGCGCAAGTCCGCCGGGCTGCGTGCTGCGCCACCCACGGGCTTGCCGGAACCCGAGCTGCCGACGCTGGACCGGCCCTTCAATCTCGTGGTCACCGGCGTGGGCGGCACGGGCGTGGTCACCATCGGGGCCTTGATGGGCATGGCCGCGCACCTCGAAGGCAAGGGCGTGCTGGTGCTCGACATGGCGGGCCTGGCGCAGAAGGGCGGGGCCGTGATGTCGCATGTGCGGCTGGCGGCCACGCCGGAGGGACTGCACGCGGCGCGGGTGGCGGCGCGGCAGGCCGATGTGGTGCTCGGCTGCGATCTGATGGTGGCCGCGGGCAAGGACGCGCTGAGCACCATGGACCCGCAGCGCACGACCGCCATCCTCAACACCGATGTCTCCCCGACGGGCGCGTTCACCCAGGATCCCGACTGGCAAGCCGCGCCGGACGCGATGCTCGCCCGGGTGCGTACCCATGCCCGCGACACCCAAGCCTTGAACGCCACGGCATTGGCGACGGCGTTGATGGGGGATGCGGTGGCGACCAACGTGTTCGTGCTGGGCTATGCATGGCAAAAGGGCTGGATTCCGCTCGGACAGGCGGCCTTGCTGCGGGCGATCGAACTCAACGGGGCGGCCGTGCCGATGAACCGGGCGGCGTTCGCCTGGGGCCGAAAAGCGGCGCTGGATCTGGCCACAGTACAGGCCGCAGCGGGATTGCAGCCTGCGGGGCAGGTGGTCCAGATGCCGGACCGCACGCCCTCGCTGGAGGCCGTGCTCACGGACCGGATGCCGCGTCTCCTTGCCTACCAAAATGCCGCATACGCTGCGCGCTACCGGGCGTTTGTCCAGGAGATCGCCACTGCCGAGCAGGCGCGCACCGGCACCGACCGGCTGGCCCGCGTGGTGGCGGTGAGCCTGTTCAAGCTGATGGCCTGCAAGGACGAGTACGAGGTGGCGCGGCTGCATGTCGCGTCCGGATTTCTGGACCGCGTGGCCGAGCAGTTCGAGGGCGATGTGCGCTTGCGCTTTCACCTCGCCCCGCCGCTGTTCACGCGACGCGACGCGCAAGGACTGCCGATCAAGCAGGCGTTTGGCGCCTGGATCGTGCCGGTGTTTCGCCTGCTCGCCCGCGCCAAGGGTCTGCGCGGCACGCCGCTGGACCTGTTCGGCTACACGGAGGAACGCCGAGTAGAACGCAAGGCGGTGCGCGACTTCGAGACCTTGATGCGCGACCAGGTGCGCAACCTCACGCCGGCGCGTCTGCCGGTCGCGCTGGAGCTGGCTCGGCTGCCGCAGTCAGTCCGGGGCTTTGGCCACGTTCGGCATCGCCAGGCACAGGAGATGGCCGCGCGCCGGGCGAAGTTGCTGCTGGAGCAGACGATGTCCGGATAAGTGCAAACGCCTGTTTTCTGTTCAATTTCTCTATGTAGAATAAAAATCACAATAGAGAATTCAAGAATTCAAGAAATCGAGAATTTTCATTCCCTCCCTGGAGAGACCATGTTCGATCTTTTGATGAGCGCCGACATGATGCTGCCCGACCCGGACGGCATGGCGGACCTGCTGGCCGAGCGGCTCGGTATCCACAAGCACCCGAACTGGCGTCAGGCGTTCGAGGGGCACCCTTACGTCGCGCACTTCCTGCGGGTCCACAAATCGCTGGCGGTGGCGCCGACCCGGGTGGAGCCGCAGTGGCACCTGGACCTGCCCAACCACGGCGACCCGATGTTCCACGACTTCCTGGAGAGCCTGAAGGCGTACCAGGGGGCGCACCGCCCGATGATCACGCACTCGATCGTGCTGGCCTTGCAGGGTGCCAAGTTCGACCTGATGATGGAAAAGCTGATGCGCCGCCGGCTGCGCTTCCGCATGGCACGCCGCACACCGGACATGCCCTTCGACCGCATGTGGATCGGGGCCACGCCGGAAGACCCGCGCTATGACCCTTCGGTGGACGGCGGCCTGTGCATCGAGGTGATGCCGATGGAGCCGCTGCAGATGCCGGTCGACGTGTTCTCGGTGCCGGCGCCGGAGCCCCGCGATCCGAAGCCGGGCGAGATGATTCGCGTCACGGCGCGGGGCTTCCTGGTGCGCGACCTGGACCACACGCTGCGCTGCTGCTCGCGCAACCTCGACTGGGAGCCCGAGAGTCCGGTCGAGCAACTCGACCACGAGGGCTACCGCCGCGCCCGCATGGGCTTCACCTTGCAGCACAGCGCCGCACTCGACGTGATCGAGGCCACGCGCTGGAACAGCGAGGCGGGGGTCTACGTCAACAGTTGGGGTCCGGG
>JBEANV010000306.1:0-4831 GCA_041165285.1 Pseudomonadota bacterium
CCGGGCCGAAGACCGCGAACACGCCGTCGTCGATGGCCTTCTGCGTCAGGCCCTTGGCCACGCCGGGGTTGCTCTGGGTGTCCGAGGTGCTGGTTTCAATCTTTTTGCCCAGGATGCCGCCTGCGGCATTGATTTCCTTGACGGCGAGTTCGACGCCGTTCTTGAAGTTGGTGCCGGCCGAGGCGCCAGCGCCCGACAGCTCGACGATGTTGGCGAGCTTGATGGCTTGGGCTTGGGCGACGCTGGTGCCGCAGAGGGCGACCAGGGCAGCCAGGGCGAGGGCGGTGTGGCGGATGGGGGTCATCGGTTGTCTCCGGTGTGGTGTTGCGAAGGTGTCAAGGATAGCGGGCAGGTCGCGGTCATCGGAAGTCAGACCAGTGCCCGCAGACTGCGGCGCACAAGGTCCAGATCGCCTTGCACCGCGGCGGCGATCTCGGGGTAGCCAAAGAACTGCAGGTAATCGGGCACCTGCTGGGCCAGCATTTCGAACCCGGGGTGGCAGACGATGCCGCGGGCGTCGCAGGCGCGCTGCAGTGGCGTGGCATAGGGCTTCATCAGGATGTCGATGACGGTGGCCGAGGCGTCCAGCCGTGCCACGTCGAAGGGCAGCGGATCGTCTGCGTTCAGGCCGAGCGGCGTGGCGTGGACGATGAGGTCGTGGCCGGCCGGATCGGCCGAGGCGGCGGCCACCACCGGACAGGCGGCGTGTTGCTGCAGGCGCTGTGCCAGTGCGGCGGCGCGGCCGGGATCGGTGTCGAACAGCGTCAGCGCGCCCAGCGCCCGCTCGGCCAGCGAAACGGCGATCGCCATGCCCGCGCCGCCCGTGCCGACCAGCAGCACACGCCGACCGGCGGTGGCCGCGCCCAGGTGGTCGAGCGCCTTGACCAGGCCGATGCCATCGAACAAACCGCCTTCGAGCAATCCGTCCGGTTGCCTGCGCACGGCGTTGACGGCGCCCGCGCGCTGGCCCAGCGGGGCCACGCGGTCGAGCAGGTCCAGCACGGCGGCCTTGTGCGGAATGGTCAGCCAGAGGCCACCGACGTTGGTGGCGCTGAACGCTCCCCGCACGAAGTCAGCGAGTCGCGCAGGTGCCACTTCGGCTGGCACGAGCACGGCATCGACGCCATGCGCCTGGAACAGCGGGTTGAAAACTTCGGGTGCGCGCACCTGCCCGACCGGGTGGCCGAGGACCAGAAAAACGCGGGTGTGACCGTTGATGTGCATGGATGCGGACGATAGTGAGCTGTCCGGTGCGAGACAAGGTGTGTTTGCCTTGATTGCGCGATAGTCGCGCTTTTTAGGCGATGATCATCTCTTTGTCGGGATTTCCCTGTGCCCGGCAAACACCACAGCAGGAGGGGACAGGACATGGATACAGACACCGGCATCGACCGCAAGGACATCATCGACGGCCTCGGCAAGGGCCTGCGCGTCATCGAAGCCTTCGACGAGGAACATGCGCGCCTGACCGCCGCCGAAACCGCCGCCCGCACCGGCCTGACCCGCACGGCGGCGCGCCGCTACCTGCTCAGCCTCGTCCACTTCGGCTACGCGAACACGGACGGCAAGCGCTTCTGGCTCGCGCCGCGGGTGCTGCGGCTCGGGCAGAGCTATCTGGAGGCGGCGCGGTTGCCGCGGCTGGTGCAGCCGTTTGTGCAGCGGCTGGCGATGGAGTGTGGCGAGAACTTCAACTTCAGCGTGCTCGACGGCCACATGGTCGTCTACGTGGCGCGCAGCAACAGCACGCGCATGGTGTCGATCGGCTTTCCGGTCGGGGCGCGGGTGCCGGCGCATGTGGTGACGCCGGGGCCGGCGATCCTGTCCACCTACAGCGAGGCGCGGCTGGCAGAGTGGCTCGTGCAGCACGAATTCAGCGCCTTCACGCCCCGCACCACCACCGATCCGGCCACCTTCCTGCGCGATGTGCATGGCGCCCGCGACCTCGGCTACTGGATCACGGAGCAGCAGCTCACGCCAGGCTTGCGTGGCATCGCCATGCCGGTGAAAGACCGCAAGGGCGAGTGCGTCGGCGCCCTCGGCACGACCATGCCGATGCCCATGCCGCCCACCCGCGGCAGCGAGGCGGTCGCGCGGCTGCTGCCACGCCTGAGCGAGACGGTGCAGGTGCTGCGCGATGTGCTCTGAGCCGGCTTGCGCGCGGGCGTCAACTGCGGGTGGTGCCCAGGTAACGCTTGCGCCAGAAGAACGCGCTCAGCCCGGCACCGATCAGCAGCATCAGCGCCACGGCGATCCAGAAGCCGGTGCTGGTGTGAATGAGTGGCAGGGCGTCGAAGTTCATGCCGAAGAAGCCGGTGATCAGGTTCAGCGGCAGGAAGATCGCGGTCAGCACGGTGAGCGTGCGCATGATGTCGTTGGTGCGCTGGCCTACGGCGGAAAAGTGCATCTGCACGGCGCTCTCGATCGACGACTCCAGCCGCCGCACATGGCCGAGCACGCGCTCGATGTGTTCGAGCACATCGCGGGAACGCACACGCAGCAGTTCCTGGTCCTTGCGGGCGGTGCTGTCTTCCGCGCTGGGCCATTCGTCGAGTCCGTCGATCCATTCCTGGATGGCGCTGCGCTGATCCTCGCAGATGTCCTCCAGCTGGTGCAGCGTGTTGCGCGAGTCGAGCAGCGCGGTCCAGTCCATGTGCCGGTTGCGCGGGCTCAGCAAGGCCTGCTGCAACGTGCCGAGCTGGCGGGTGAGCAGGCGGCGCAGTTCCAGATAGCCATCGACCATGTGGTTGACGACGCGCAGCATCAGGTCGGCGGGGCTGGGCGGCAGCCGGCTCGCGCCGTTGCCGTTGACCGTCATCTGGGCGAGGCGGGTGGCGAAGAAGTCCCGTACCAGGCAGTCGGCCGGATGCACGGTCAGCAGCACCCGGTCGAATACCGCAAAGCCGACCGGGCTGGTGTCGATGGCGGCCAGCGCCCGGCGCGCGGTGGCGACGGTGCCGTGTTCGTCGTCGGGGAACAGGCCGTTGCTGCCTGGCGCTGCGGCGAGCCGGCGGAACACCAGCAGGTCGTACCACGAGGTGTAGTCGAAGTGCGAGGGGAGCTGGTGGCTCAGCAGGTCGGAGATGTGCAGGTCCACGAGCTGTCCGCCCGCGCACTGCTGCAGCACGGACTGGACCTCGGCAACCCGCACCTCGAACGCGTGCCGCGCGGAGGCGATCCACAGGAAGCCGCGTTCGGGCAGCGTCTGCGGCAGCTCGGGCAGCTCGGTGCAGCGGTCGTCGATCAGGAAGACGCGCATGGCCGCGGTCGCCTCAGCCCCGGCGGATCAGCCGGGCCGCGTCGAGCGCGAAGTAGGTCAGCACGCCGTCCGCGCCGGCGCGCTTGAACGCCAGCAGCGACTCCATCATCACGGCGTCGTGGTCGAGCCAGCCGTTCTGTGCCGCGGCCTTGAGCATCGCGTACTCGCCGCTGACCTGGTAGGCGAAGGTCGGCATGCGGAACTCGTCCTTCACGCGGCGCACGATGTCCAGGTACGGCATTCCGGGCTTGACCATCACCATGTCGGCGCCTTCGGCGATGTCGAGCGCGACCTCGCGCAGCGCCTCGTCGCTGTTGCCCGGGTCCATCTGGTAGACCTTCTTGTTGCTCTTGCCGAGGTTGGCCGATGAGCCGACCGCGTCGCGGAACGGGCCGTAGAAGGCGCTGGCGTACTTGGCGCTGTAGGCCATGATGCGGGTGTGGATCAGCTTGCGGGCTTCGAGTGCCTCGCGGACCGCGCCGATGCGGCCGTCCATCATGTCGCTGGGGGCGACGATGTCCACGCCGGCCTCGGCCTGCACCAGCGCCTGCTGCACCAGCACGGCGATGGTCTCGTCGTTGAGGACGTAGCCGGTGTCGTCGAGCAGGCCATCCTGGCCGTGCGAGGTGTAGGGGTCGAGCGCCACGTCGGTCATGATGCCGAGTTCCGGGAAACGCTTCTTCAGCTCAGCCACCACGGTCGGAACCAGCCCGTCCGGGTTGGTGGCTTCGCGGCCGTCCGGCGTCTTGCCCGCACTCCCCAGCACCGGGAACAGCGCCATCACCGGAATGCCGAGCGCAACACACTGTTCCGCCACGGGCAGCAACTGGTCGAGGCTGCGGCGCTGCACGCCGGGCATCGACGCCACCTCCTGCACCAGTCCCTGTCCTTCAAGCACGAACACCGGATAGATCAGGTCGCTGCAGCTCAACTGGTGCTCGCGCACGAGGTTGCGGGTGAAGGTGTCGCGGCGCAGGCGGCGGGGGCGGCTCAGGGGGTGTCGTGCAGGTGGGAACATGGGCTGGGAAGTGTGGACGCGAGGCACATCAGTTTGTTTACATCAAGCGGGGCACCTTGGCTCTACGGGACACCCCTGACCTTGTCAAAGTCGATCTTGATGTTAAACTTTATCCTGAGTGATGCGCCGCTAGGCGCTCATTCCCTGCTTTTCCTCCCTGAGCAGGTGCCTTACCGTGTTGACAGCGTTAAGGCTTCCAAGCCCCAGCAAACATGCTGGGGCTCTTTTTTTTGGGGTACCGTTCAGTGCGGCGCAATCGCCGTGCGGCTCGGTCCGCGGCCGAGGCCAGTCATCGGCACATCGAGCGACACGTCCACGCCATCAAGCTGCACCGGCTGGGTCGCATTGAGTTCGTCGAACCAGGTGCTGCGCGGCGGATCCTTGTAGCCCGGCAGGTCGTGGCCATCGAACGGGCGCACGCGCGCGCCGCCCCGCACCGGGTCCAGCGGGGCGGTGTCCGGGCCGTTGTCCTGCGCCTTGGCGGCTGCGAGGGCGGGCTCGTCCGGCAGCAGCGCCTTGCGCACGGCGATCGGGTCCGGCAGGAAAGCCTCGTTCCA
>JBEANV010000307.1:0-5840 GCA_041165285.1 Pseudomonadota bacterium
GCGCATCACCGCGGCATCGGCCTGGGCGGAGTGCCGGTTGTGCCCACCGCGCACCGACGCCATCAGCGGCAGGGAAAACCGGTAGTCGCGCATGGGCAGGCAGGACGCGGCGTGGAACCAGTGCTCGAACACCCGTCCTGCGCGCAGGAGCGGGTTCAGGTGAGCGGGTTCATAACCGGGCACGCGGCTCCACAGGACATGGTGATGCGCCCGCTCGATCACGGCCAGGGTATCGATCTGGACATACCCGAGGTGCTCGATGGCACGCAGCGCACCTGCCGCACCCTCGCCAAAAGCCGGCAATGTGCCCAGCCCTTGCTGGTTCAAGGCCAATTGCCTCAACAGTGTTTTCACGGTGGTCCCCCTTGCTGCGCCCTGTATTCCATGCCCTCGCCGCCCGGAGTATCCGGCATGTGCTCAGGCACAATCCCGACCCCATGAGCCTCGTCTTTCCGCACACCTTCGTTCCCTGGTTCCGCTCGGTCGCGCCGCACATCCACGCGTACCACGGCAAGACCTTCGTGATCGGCATGGCCGGTGAGCTGATCGCCGCCGGCAAGCTCAACGCGTTCGTGCAGGATCTGTCGCTGCTGCACGCGATGGGCATCAAGCTGGTGCTGGTCCACGGCTTCCGGCCTCAGGTGAACGAGCAACTCCGCGCCAAGGGCCACGCCTCGCGCTTCAGCCACGGCAAGCGCATCACCGATCCCGTCGCGCTCGACTGCGCGCAGGAAGCGGCCGGGCAATTGCGTTTCGAGATCGAGGCCGCGTTTTCGCAAGGGCTGCCGAACACGCCAATGGCGAATGCGACCGTGCGCGTCGTGTCCGGCAACTTCCTCACCGCCCGCCCGGTGGGCATCGTGGACGGTGTGGATTTCATGCACAGTGGCGTGGTGCGCAAGGTGGATTCGGCCACCATCCGCCGCGCCATCGACATCGGCGCGCTGGTGCTGCTGTCGCCGTTCGGTTTCTCGCCGACCGGCGAAGCGTTCAATCTGGCCATGGAAGAAGTTGCCACGGCAACCGCGGTAGCACTGCAAGCCGACAAGCTGCTGTTCATGACCGAGTTGCCCGGCATCCATGAAGACCTGGACGACCCGGAAAGCCCCATTGACACCGAACTCGCGCTGGCCGAGGCGCGACGCCTGCTCGCCAGACTGCCACCGCCGACGCAGCCGAGCGAGCCGGCGTTTTACCTGCAGCATTGCGTGCGGGCGTGCGAAGGAGGGGTCGAGCGGTCGCACATCCTGCCCTATGCCGCGGACGGTGCCGTGCTGATGGAAATCTTCACCCACGACGGCGTGGGCACGATGGTGGTGGACGAGAAGCTGGAGAGCCTGCACGAGGCCACCGCCGATGATGTGGGCGGCATCCTCCAACTGATCGAGCCCTTCGAGCGCGACGGCACGCTGGTCAAGCGCAGCCGCACCGAGATCGAGCGCGACATCACCACCTATACCGTGATCGAGCACGACGGCATCATTTTCGGTTGTGCAGCGCTTTATCCCTACCCGGAAGCCAAGACCGCCGAAATGGCCGCACTGACGATTTCGCCGCAAGTCCAGGGCCAGGGCGACGGCGAGCGCATCCTCAAGCGCATCGAGCAGCGCGCGCGCGCCATGGGCCTCGACAGCATTTTTGTGCTCACCACGCGCACGATGCACTGGTTCGTCAAGCGCGGCTTCCAGCAAGTCGATCCCGACTGGCTGCCGGACGCCCGCAAGCGAAAATACAACTGGGACCGGCGCTCGCAGGTACTGGTCAAGAAATTGACTTGAATTTCCCGGAATCACCCGAAAGGAACACACCGATGGCACGCACCGTTCAATGCTCGCTACTGAAAAAGGAAGCCGAAGGGCTGGACTTCCCGACCTATCCAGGCGAACTGGGCAAGCGCATCTACCAGAGCGTGAGCAAGGAAGCCTGGCAGCAATGGCTCAAGCACCAGACCATGCTCGTCAATGAAAACCGACTGAATCTGGCCGATGCGCGCGCCCGACAGTATCTGGCCCGCCAGATGGAGAACTATTTCTTCGGTGCTGGCGCGGACCAGCCGCAGGGATACGTGCCACCTGCACCGTGATTCAAGATACCCTGGCGGTGATTCACCACTGGACAGCGGGAACATAAAGTTTCTAGAATCCGACCCGGATCAACCGTTGGGGAAATACACATGACCACCTACCAAGAACTCGTCGCGCAAAAAGCCGAACTCGATCGTCTGCAGGCCGAGTTGGACAAGCAGATTGCGGAAACCCTGCGCAATGAACGCGCAGGCGTGATCAGCCAGATCAAGGCGCTGATGGCGGAGAACGGCATCAGCGCCGCCGACCTGACCTCCGGCAAACCCGGACGCCCGCCTAAAATCGGCATCGCGGAGCCCGGCACGACCCGCAAGGTCGCTGCCAAGTACCGCGACCCGAACACCGGCGAGACCTGGTCCGGCCGCGGCCTGAAGCCCAAGTGGCTGGCCGCAGCGATCGAAAACGGCCACAGCCTGACCGATTTCACCATCTGAGGCGTGACCAAGTACCCCGAGTGAGGCTCGCCCTGCGCTCAACAAGCCACCTTCGGGTGGTTTTGTTTTTTCACTTCAGGCAAAATCGACAGATTCCCCACGACTTCAGTCGGTTGAACTCGGGCTCCAGTCGTGCGGGACAACCTCTTAAGAATTGAGGCCGGGTTCCGGATTGACAGTCCGCAGACCCGTCCCTATGCTCCGCCGGTGACTTTTTTCACACTCCAATACCCCATGCAAGGTTTGTACTCGGCGATCCGCACCCTGCTCCTGTCTGGCCTGGCAGCGTCGGTGCTCGCCCTGACCAGCCTGCCCGCCCGTGCGCTGCCAGAAAGTACTGACCCGATCAGCCGCTTCCTGCAAGACCGGTTCACGGCCGACAACTCCGGCACCCCCTCTGGCCGGGTCGCCGAGGATCTGCTGGGCGGCGTGCGCGAAACGGCCTCCGAGCTGATCCTGTCTGCCATGAATTTTCTTGGCGTACGTTACCGTTTCGGTGGCACCAGCGAAGAAACCGGTTTCGATTGCAGCGGGTTTACCCGGCATGTGTTCGAAAACAGCGTCGGCCTGCTGCTGCCGCGGCGGTCGTCCGAACAGGCCAATGCACCCGGTTTGCTGTCGATCCGTCAGGACGATCTCAAACCCGGCGACCTCGTGTTTTTCAACACGATGCGCAGCGCGTTTTCACACGTTGGCATCTATGTGGGCGAAGGCAAATTCATCCATGCCCCCCGCACTGGCAGCTCCGTGCGTGTCGAGGACATGCGCCAGGATTACTGGACCCGCCGCTTCGATGGCGCACGCCGTGTTCCACAGTTGAGCACCGGCGCCACCCCACGCAATCTCAACGCCACCAACCTCGGCAACTGAATTCTTCCGGCATCTGCCTGCCCGCTTCGTGGTCCGCCTGAAACAGGCACAATGCAGCGGCCATGTCGGAACGAAACATCATTGCCATTGTCGATCAGCGCAGCGCATCCGCGACGCTGCCACGGATTCCTGACGCACCCGCAGCACCCTCAGGCTTGTTGAGTGATGGTCTGGGCCGGCCGCTGCGCGACTTGCGCATATCGGTCACCGACCGATGCAACTTCCGCTGCAGCTATTGCATGCCCAAGGAAGTATTCGACAAGAACCACCCGTTTTTGCCTCAGTCCGCCCTGCTCAGTTTTGAAGAGATTCTTCGGCTGGCAACCATCTTCGTGGCGCATGGCGTACACAAGATTCGCCTGACCGGCGGCGAGCCCTTGTTGCGCAAGCACCTGGAGCGGTTGATCGAGTTGCTCTCCGCCATGCGTACACCGGATGGCGCACCACTTGACCTCACGCTCACCACCAACGGCTCGCTGCTGGCACGCAAGGCCGCTGCACTCAAGGCTGCTGGACTGAACCGGGTAACGGTCAGCCTCGACGCAATGGACGACACCATTTTCCGCCGCATGAACGACGTTGATTTCCCTGTCGCCGACGTGCTGACGGGCATCGACGCGGCGGTGGCCGCCGGCCTCGGGCCGATCAAGGTCAACATGGTCGTCAAGCGTGGCACCAATGAGCAGGAGATTGTGCCGATGGCGCGTTACTTCCGGAACCACTACGACGGCCGTGTCATTCTGCGTTTCATCGAGTACATGGATGTCGGCGCCACCAACGGCTGGCGCATGGACGAAGTGATGCCATCGGCCGAGGTGCAGCGCCTCCTGGACAGCCATTTCCCGCTGGAATCGCTGGATCCGAGCCAATCCGGCGAGACAGCGGAACGCTGGCGCTACCGCGATGGACGCGGCGAAGTCGGCTTCATTTCCAGCGTGACCCAGGCCTTCTGCGGCGACTGCAACCGAGCCCGGTTGTCCACCGAGGGTCAGCTGTATCTTTGCCTGTTTGCACAGCAGGGCCATGACCTGCGCAGCCTGCTGCGGCAGCCACACCCGGCTGGCCGTGCGCATACCGACGACGAGATCGCGGCGGCAATCGGCTTGATCTGGCAGAACCGGGATAACCGGTATTCGCAATTGCGCGCCAGCCTGCCTGCCAGTGCCGGCCCGTCAGGCAGACGCGTCGAGATGAGCTACATCGGCGGTTGAGCCACTCCGGGGGGAACCCCGGCATGCTCACCGCACCAGCAGGCAGACCGCGCGGGCCTCGATCGACTCGCCGCGCCCCACAGGCCCGAGTCGCTCGGCCGTCTTGGCCTTGACGTTGACGCAGTCCACGCCGATCTCCAGCGCCCCTGCAATGGCCTCGCGCATGGCCGGAATGTGCGGCGCCATCTTGGGCCCCTGCGCGACGATCGTGCTGTCCACATTGACGATGGACCAGCCCTCGGCCCGCACGCGCCGTGCTGCTTCGGCGAGCAGGCACTGTGAATCGGCCCCCTTGAACGCGACCGCGGTGTCCGGGAAATGCTGCCCGATGTCACCGAGACCGGCAGCACCGAACAGCGCGTCGGTGATGGCGTGCAACAGCGCATCCGCATCCGAGTGACCCAGCAGCCCGACCGCATGGGGAATGGTCACGCCGCCCAGCACCAGCGGCCGGCCGGCGACCAGGGCATGGGTGTCCCAGCCCTCGCCGATCCGCAGCGCACCCAGGTTCATGCCGACACTCCGGAGCCACTGCCGTAGCTGGGCTTGTCCTTGTCGATCGCCGGGTGCATGTCGTCCATCCACAGCACGTGGTCGGCGTAACACTGGAGGTCGGTGGACAGGTTGGACATCGCGCCGTGCAGCCAGAACTCCTTGTGCAGCTCGGACTTGATGTAGGTGATGGCATCCTCGAAATCACCATCGCCAGCCGACAGGATCAGCCGGTCATACACCCCTTGTGCCGCCAGCTTGATGATCAGCGTGGCGATGCCGACGTCCACGCCCTTCTGCACCGAGCGGTGGAAGGGGTGCGAGCAGCTGGGGCAGGTGGTGTTGAGATCCTTGATGGTGTAGAGCTGGACACGCATCTTCGGCCCACGCGGCGGCGCGGACTTGAGCCAGCTGTGGAAGGCGTTCTGGCTCTCGGTCGCGGCGTCCGGCGTGGAGTTGAGGTAGTAAGCCTCGTAGATCGGGCCGCCGTTCAGCCGAGTCATCTCGGCCTTGAGCTTGAGGTAGTCGAAGGGGCGGTTGCGGCCATAGTTGAACAGGTAGGCCCCGTCCACGATCCATACAGTTTTCATGGTGTTGTAGTCCGGAAATAAGCGGAAGTCAGGTCAGGCGAAGAAGTCAAGCCAGGAAGATACGTTCTCTGCGACATCCCGCAGTCAGGGGGAACCATTTAAGCTTTTCATCAGCCGCTCGGCGAGGACAAAGTCCTCGGGCCAGGTGACTTTCAGATT
>JBEANV010000308.1:0-3853 GCA_041165285.1 Pseudomonadota bacterium
GAGATGAACTGCTCGGCGTGCAGGTAGAGCACGCGGGCGTCCTTGTGCTCCTTGAGCAGCGCGTTGCCGACGGCGTGGATCAGGTGCGTCTTGCCCAGACCAACGCCGCCGTAGAGGAACAGCGGGTTGTACATGCCGCCCGGCGAGCCGACGACGTGCAGCGCGGCGGTGCGGGCCATCTGGTTGGCGCGGCCCGGCACGAGGGTGTCGAAAGTGAGGGCGGGGTTGATGCGGCCACGCGTGACGGAAGGGGCCGTGGGTGGCGGCACCGTAGGAATGATGATGGTCGGCGAGCCGCTGATCCGGCTGGCGCTCGGTGCAGGGCTGGATTCCGGTGCGGCAGCGGGGGGCGCGGCTGGAGCTTGCGTGGGCGCGGCCGCTTCGGCGCTCTTGCTGCTGCTGGCGGCCACGCGCTTGCGCCGCGAGGCCACTGCGGCGGACGCCTTGGCCAAGGCCGATGCGGCGGAGATCGCGCTGCTCGACATCGGTGCCGTGGTCGAAACCGGCGTTGCCGGAGCGGGTTCAGGGGGTGGCTTGGCGGCGGCAGGCGGGGTGGCTGTTGCCGTGCGGCGTGCCGATGTGGCGCGCGGCGCGGGCTTGGGCGCGGCGGACGGGGCTTGGTGTGCGGCTGGCAGCGTCAGCAGTTCGTGCAGACCGGGCATGCTCGACGGCGTTCGACCGGCCCGCGCCGCAGGGGGCGGCACCGGCGATGGAGCGGCCGGACCTGCGGCGCCATTGCCCGTCGGATTCAGGACTGCCCGTGCGCGGCTGCGGGTTGTCCCGGAGCGGGTCGTGCTGGCGGTTGCACTGGGCGGAGCCGGCGCTGCATCGATCGGCAGCGGCAGGAAATCGATCATCGACATCTGCACGGGTGCCTCCAGCCGCGGCGCAGGGGCGGGCGGCTCGGGCGGCCGGAACACGGCATCGCTGGTGTTGCCCAGAGACAACTCCAGCCGCACGGGCTTGCCGGCGATCTCGCTCAGCAGCCGCTCGATCCGCGTCGCGAACTGCGAGCGGATCCAGTCCATCTTGAACCGGTTGGGCACACGAAGACCCACGAGGTAGCCGTCCCCGGCCGCCGACACTTCGGCAGGCGGCAGCGGGCGAAACCACGTGTTGAACTGCTGTGCCGGCAGCTCGGCGGCGAGGCGCTCACAGCCTCGTTGCCACAGGTCCATTTGCATGTTCTAAAAATTGTGGACAACCTCAAGAGAAGGGGCGCGATTGTATCGACATCACGCAAGCCCGGTTGCGGTTATCCACAGTTTTGAGTGAGGGGTCAATCCCCTCGCGCAGCGAGTCCACGCGCAGCAAGTCATTGACTTTTAAGGGGAGTTTTGCTGTAATCGTGGGTTTCCCGAATTGGGGTGCCAGAGGGGCACTTCATCGGTCCAGATCGGTACAGGCTCAAGACCGGGCCCCAGCCAAGGCTAGAGGATTCAAAAAATGAAACGCACCTACCAACCGTCGAAGGTTCGCCGCGCCCGCACCCATGGCTTCCTGGTGCGCATGAAGTCCCGTGGCGGACGCGCTGTGCTGAACGCACGCCGCGCCAAGGGCCGCAAGCGCCTGGCTGTCTGAGCCACGGGGCGTCCAGCGCCCGTTGCGACACGGTGAACGCTGTCGGCGCCATGGTTCTGATCTCCTTGACCGGGGCTGCCCGGTTCGAGTCGGCCATGGCAGTTCGGCCCATTGCGCGCAGTGCCCATTTCATGGCGCACCATCTCGCAACAAACAAGTTGTCAACAGGCCACATTCCCTCTGATCTCGATGCGGGGGTTGTGGATGGATTTGTGGATAACTCTGTGGATAACCGTCCGGAAATGACCATTTTGCGTCTGGGTCTGGTGGTGCCGAAGCGACATGCCCGGCGCTCGGTGACCCGTACGCTGGTGAAGGTTCAGATCCGTGCCGGTATCCGGCGCCACCTGGATTCCCTGGTCGCAGGGGATTGGGTGGTGCGTCTGCGTGCGCCCATTGATCGCAAGCAGTTTCCGAGCGCCCGCTCGGAAACGCTGGCGACGCTGCTGCATGCGGAGATCGACGCGCTGTTGGGCGATGCCGCCCGACGGGCGCGCCGCGCGTTGGTGCAGGCCGCGCCCGGTGGGTCGGCCTGACGGCCGCCTTGTCCACATTCGATGTACGTCCGCCATGTTCATCCAGCATGAATGAGCGCAGCCCCGATCACCTGGGGTGGGGTCTCCTTCCGCAGTCCTGGCCTCGGCAGGGTCTGATAGGGCTGGTGCGTGGCTATCGGCTGCTGCTGAGTCCCTGGCTAGGGTCTTCCTGTCGTTTCGAGCCGACATGTTCTGCCTACGCGCTGGTCGCGTTGGCGCGGCACGGCGCGCTGCGCGGCGGTGCGCTGACTCTCGGACGCATCGCGCGCTGCCATCCGTGGTGTGCGGGTGGGCATGATCCGGTCCCTGATCAGTCGCACCGACTGTTTTCTTCCTTTCGAAAGACACCTGTATGACCGGTATGACCGATACGCGGCGCGCCGTGCTGTGGGGCGTTTTCTCCGTCTCGCTCGTGATGCTGTGGGATGGCTGGAGCAAGCACAACGGACAGCCGTCGATGTTTGCGCCGCCGCCCGCAGTGACCGCGCCGGCGCAGGCAGGCACCGCAGGTGTGCCGGCGGTGGCTGGTGCTGCCTCGGCTGCGGCTGTGTCGGGGGTGGCGGTTCTGCCGACTTCGGGGGCGGGTGAGCCGACTTCGCAGAAGGTCGAGGTCACCACCGATCTGGTGCAGGCAACGTTCGACACCCGCGGTGGCTCCATCGTTCGCATGGCCCTGCCCCGCTACAAGGACGAGCATGACGCGGCCAAGCCCGTCATGCTGTTCGAGCAAAGTGCTGACCGGGTGTACCAGGCCGATTCGGGCCTGATTCCGCGTCTGGCTGGCGAGGCGGCCCTGCCCAATCACCTGACGGTGATGAGCCTGCTGCCCGGTCCGCGCACGCTGGCCGACGGACAGAACGAGCTGACGCTGACCTTCGAGTCGCCCGACCAGGGTGGCGTGAAGCTGCGCAAGTCCTACACCTTCAAGCGGGGCGACTACGCGATCAAGGTGCGCCACGAGGTGGTCAACGGCTCGGCCGCACCGGTGTCGGCGCAGCTCTACCTGCAGCTCGCCCGCGACGGCACGGTACCGTCCAGTTCGATGTTCATGGGTCCGACCGCCTTCACCGGCCCGGCGCTCTACACCGACAAGGGCAAGTTCCAGAAAGTGGACTTCTCGGACATCGAGAAGGGCAAGGCCAGCCACGAAAAGTCCGCCGACAACGGCTGGATCGCGATGGTGCAGCACCATTTTGTCGGCGCCTGGCTGGTCGGCGACAAGCTGGAGCGCAGCTTCCAGACCAAGCGTGAAGGCACGAACCTGTATTCGATGTCGATGACGCTGCCGCTGGCTCCGGTCGCGGCTGGCGCGACGCAGGCCGTGGAGTCCACGCTCTACGCCGGTCCGCAGGAGGAGAAGAAGCTCGAAGCACTGGCCTCCGGGCTGGAGCTGGTCAAGGACTACGGCTGGGTGACGATTCTCGCGAAGCCGCTGTTCTGGCTGCTCGACAAGCTGCACGGCCTGATCGGCAACTGGGGCTGGTCGATCGTGGGCCTGGTGGTGCTGCTGAAGATCGCCTTCTACTGGCTGAACGCCAGCGCCTACCGCTCGATGGGCAAGATGAAGGCGGTCAACCCGAAGGTCCAGGAAATGCGCGAGCGTTTCAAGGACGATCCGCAGAAGATGCAGCAGGAAATGATGCGCATCTACCGCGAGGAGAAGGTCAACCCGCTGGGCGGCTGCCTGCCGATCTTCGTGCAGATGCCGTTCTTCATCGCGCTGTACTCGGTGCTGC
>JBEANV010000309.1:0-3812 GCA_041165285.1 Pseudomonadota bacterium
TGAAGCCTAACGAATGGAAGACCCCTCTCCAAGCGCCCGGAGGATCACTCGGTCGCGGTGACAACCCCGTCAGCACCAGCCTCGGGCTCAGCCGCGACTTCAGCCTCGACCACCGGCAGCGTCCACCCATCAACCCGCTCGAACACCGCGATCGACTCCACATGCGCCGTGTGCGGGAACATGTTGACCACGCCCACCGCCACGCAGCGATACCCGGCCTGGTGCACCAGCAAGCCCGCATCCCGCGCCAGCGTGGCCGGGCTGCAGCTCACGTAGACGATGCGCTGCGGTGGCGTGTACCCCTCGATCGGCGTCTGGCGCACTTCGGCCAGCGCCTTGACCAGCGCAAACGCGCCCTCACGCGGCGGATCAACCAGCCAGCGCGTGGCCGGGCCATACGCCGCCAGATCGGCGGCCGCCATCTCGAACAGGTTGCGCGCCTCGAAACTTGTCTTGGCCGCCAGACCGTTGAGCGCGGCGTTTTCGCGTGAACGTTGCACCAGCGTCTCGCTGCCCTCGATGCCGAGCACCTCGCGCGCCTGCGTGGCGATCGGCAGCGTGAAGTTGCCGAGGCCGCAGAACCAGTCGATCACGCGCTCGTCCGCCTGTGCTTCCAGCAGCTTCAGCGCCCGCGCCACCAGCACGCGGTTGATGTGGTGGTTGACCTGCGTGAAGTCGGTCGGCTTGAACGGCATCGTCACGCCGAACTCGGGCAGCGTGTAGGCCAGCACCGGCCCGCCCGCGTCGAGCAGGTGGACCGTGTCCGGCCCCTTCGGCTGCAGCCACCATTGCACGCCATGCTCGGCGGCGAAGTCGCGCAGATGCTGCGCGTCACCGGCGCTCAGCGGCTCCAGGTGGCGCAGCACCAGCGCATTGACCAGCCCCTCGGGCGATTCGCCCAGCGCCAGCTCGATCTGGGGCAACCGCTCGCGCGCCTCCATGCGGCCGATCAGCGCGCGCAGCGGCACCAGCATTGCGCTGATGTGCGGCGGCAGCACGGGGCATTCGGTCATGTCGGCCACGTAGCGCGACTTGCGCTCGTGGAAGCCGATCAGCACGACACCCTTCTTGATCACATGCCGCACCGACAGGCGCGCCCGGTAGCGGTAGCCCCAGGTCGGCCCTTCGATCGGACGCATCACGCGCTCGGGGCGGACCTTGGCAAGGTGCCAGAGGTTGTCCTCCAGCGTGCGCTGCTTGACGGCGACCTGCGCGGATGGGTGGAAGTGCTGCATCTTGCAGCCACCACAAGCCCCCGCATGCAAACCGAAGTTGGGGCACCCCGGCGTGACACGCTGCGAACTCTCGCGCCGGATCTCGACCAGCGCGGCCTGTTCCCAGTTGTTCTTGCGCCGGCCGGTCTGGACCCGCACCTTCTCGCCCGGCAAGGCACCGTCGATGAAGACAACCTTGCCCTCGGCATTGCGGGCCACGCCCTGTGCATCCAGGTCGAGCGCATCGACCGTCAGCCATTCGTTGATATCGGTCATCGCGCCGGCAGCACCTTGGTCGGATCGACCGGCTTGCCACGGCGGCGCACCTCGAAATGCAGCTTCACGCGGTCGGTGTCGCTCGAACCCATCTCGGCGATCTTCTGGCCACGGCGCACGACCTGGTCCTCGCGCACCAGCAGCGCCTGGTTGTGGGCGTAGGCGGTCAGGAGCGTTTCGTTGTGCTTGATGATGACCAGATTGCCGTAGCCGCGCAGGCCGGAGCCGGCGTAGACCACGCGCCCATCGGCGGCGGCATACACCGGATCACCCAGCTTGCCGCCGATGGCCACGCCCTTGTTGCGGGTGTCCTCGAACGATCCGACCACAGCGCCTTGGGCGGGCCACATCCAGTTGACGTTGTCGTCGCCTTCGCGGACAGGCGCCGCGGCAGGAGCCGGTGCGGCAGCGGGTGCAGACGCGGCGGCACCCGCCGCAGATGCTGCCCCCGTGGCCGAAGCGGAAGGCGTGGCTGGCGCAGGCACGGCAGCCGCGATCGGGGCGGGCTTGGCGTCGATCGGACGTGGCTCGATCCGCGCTGTCGAGACCGGGCGGGTGGCCACCTGGCTCGGATCCTGTCCGGGTGGCACGACCCGCAACACCTGCCCGACCTCGATCAGGTCCGGGTTGTCGAGCTGGTTCCAGCGCTGGATGTCACGCCAGTTCTGGCCCGACTCCAGACCGACACGGATCAGCGTGTCGCCTGGCTTGACCGTGTAGTACCCCGGTTTGCCGGCGTTCTCCGCACCGGGCAGCACACGCTCGGTTTCCGTCGTCGCCACCGGACGGCTCGCGCCGCCGCGGTTGTCGACCGGCGCCGGCGGGCGCAGATGCGAGGCACAACCGACCAGCGTGATCGCCAGTACGGCACTGATGAGCACCCTGAAACCAGGTGCCTTGAATGAGGGAGTCGTCATGGAGTGTCGGAAGGGCCCGCAGCCTCAGGGTGTGTCGGACGGGGTTGAGCGTCACCTCGGGAATGTCCGAAATCGCTAGCGTTTGCTAGCCATCGCTAGTGCCGGATTCTAAAGGGACGAACCGTACCGCTTCATGGATGCGTTGAACGATGCTGCCATCGGCAAGCTTGTCGACGGCCATCAGCACCTGGGTACCAAGTGCCGGATCCTGCACCGGCGCGACCAGCCTGCCGCCGCGCGCCAGTTGCTCCAGCCAGGCACTGGGCAGATCGCGGCCGCCAGCGGCGGCGATGATACCGTCATAGGGCGCGGCAGGCGCATGGCCGAGGCGCCCGTCGCCGTAGACCAGGGTGATGCCCACCAGCTGCAGAGACGCGAGTTGCCGACTTGCGCGGTCATGCAGGCCCAGCAAGCGTTCGACGGAAAACGTCCTTTCCGCCACCTGCGCCAGCACCGCGGCCTGGTAGCCGCAGCCCGTGCCGATCTCCAGAACCCGCGCCAGCGACGACCCGCCCGGCCGCTGGCGCAGCAGCTCGATCATGCGGGCCACGACCGAAGGCTTGGAGATCGTCTGACCCAGGCCGATGGGCAGACTGGTGTCCTCGTAGGCCTGGGCCGCGAGCGCGCTGTCCACGAACAGGTGCCTGGGTACCGCATTCATGGCGGCCAGCACGCTCTCGTCGTGGCAGCCAGCCTGGCGCAGGCGGGCCACCATGTTCTGCCGGAACGCCTGCAGGTCACTGTGCGCAACCGGGGCCGTCCGCACCCGGGTGGCCTCGCGCAGCGCGTCCGACAGGGGCCGCTGCGGACGCAGCGTCTGCGCATCCGCGGTGGTCATGGCACGCTCCCCCGCTGCGTTGGCGGGACGCTCGATGCGGTCCAGGCTGAGCGGCCAGTGCCGGCCCTTGCCCGACCGGGGTTTGCGCGTGGCCGAATCGGACATGGCGACGCGCGCCCCGCTCAATCGCCCGCAGCGGGCGCGACCCAGCGTGCCCACTGCGGTGCGGCGGCGTGGTCGGTGAGGTCGATCTGCAATGGCGTGATCGAAATCTGGCCGTTGGCCGTGGCATGGAAATCGGTGCCGGCACCGGCTTCGCGCACATCCCCTTGCGCGCCGATCCAGTAGATCGGATCACCGCGCGGGCTGAACTGGCGCACCACCGGTTCGCTCGCGTGGCGCCGACCGAGGCGTGTGACCTGCATCGGCAGCGTCGCAGCGTCGGCGCGGCTCGGGATGTTGACATTCAGCAGCCACGGGGCGCCTGCCGGCGGTCGGCGGATGACATCGGCCAGCATTCGCCGCACCACCGCGGCAGCCGCGTCCAGATGCTGCCAGCCATGTTCGACCAGCGAAAACGCAATGGCGGGCACGCCGAACAGATAACCCTCGGTGGCCGCTGCGACG
>JBEANV010000310.1:0-3307 GCA_041165285.1 Pseudomonadota bacterium
GCGGTGGCAATGGCACGGTGGCCGGCGCTGGAGGAAATGGCGGCATGGGCAGCAACACAGGCGGAGGAAACGGGAGCGGCAACGGGGGCAACAACGGTGCCGCCGTGCCCGGCAGCCGCCAGGACGACACGGCCCACGTCCGCACCACCTCGGACTCCGACTTCTGGCGCGACGTGCAGGGTTCGCTGTCGGCGATGCTGACCAGCGACGCGCAAGGCAGCCAGCGGCGCAGCGTGATCGTCAACGCATCAGCCGGTGTCATCGTCGTGCGGGCGACGCCGCTGGAACTGCGCCAGATCGCGCAGTACCTCGAAGCGGTGCAGGTCAGCATCGAGCGGCAGGTGATGCTTGAAGCCAAGATCCTCGAAGTCGAGCTGAGCAAGGACGCGCAGACCGGCGTGAACTGGAGCGCGTTCGGCAACGTGCTGAACGGTGCCCTCAGCCTGGCCTCGCTGGCCCCCGGCATCACGCTGTCGGGCACCGGCCAGATCGACATGGCCGCGGCCACGACAAGTGCCGCCACCTCGGGCAAGGCGTTCTACGGCGTGGCCTTCCAGCACGCCAACTTCTCGACGCTGCTGACCTTCCTGGAGAGTCAAGGCAAGGTGCAGGTGCTCTCCAGCCCGCGCATCGCCACCATCAACAACCAGAAGGCCGTGCTCAAGGTCGGCTCGGACGAGCTGTACGTCACCGGCGTGTCCTCGTCGATCAGCTCCACCGGCTCGTCCACGACCTCGGTGCCCTCGGTGACGCTGCAGCCCTTCTTCTCGGGCATCGCGCTCGACGTGACGCCGCAGATCGACAAGGACGGCATGGTGATGCTGCATGTCCACCCCTCGATCAGCACCGTCACCGAAACGCAGACGTCGATCAACCTCGGCTCGCTCGGCTCCTACAAGCTGCCGCTGGCGGCCAGCACGATCAGCGAGACCGACAGCATCGTGCGCGTCAAGGACGGCCAGATCGTCGCCATCGGCGGCCTGATGCAGCAGGAGCAGCGCGAGGAAAACAGCCAGGTGCCGGGCCTCGGCGACGCGCCGGTCGTCGGCGGACTGTTCCGCCAGAAATCCACCGTCATGCGCAAGCGCGAGCTGGTCATCCTTATGAAGACCACCGTGATCCACGAGGACAACGCTTGGCCCGAGGCCGACACCCGGACGCCCAGTGCCCGCATCGCGCCCTTCCCCGAATCCACCCGCTGACCGGACCGCATCCGCATGGCCCGCCCCGAACGCATCCGACTCGGTGACCTGCTGGTCCAGCAGGGCCTGATCACCGCCGCCCAGCTCGACGAGGCCCTCGTCGCCCAGCGCAGCACCGGCCGCAAGCTCGGCCGCGTCTTCATCGACAGCGGCTGGGTCAACGAGGTCCAGATCGCCCAGGCGCTGGCGCGGCAGTTGCGCGCGCCGTATCTGGAGTTGTCCAAGCGCTCGGTGCGGCCTGAAGTCGCCCGGCTGCTGCCCGAAGTGCAGGCACGCCGGCTGCGGGCAATGGTGCTGGACGAAACCTCGGCCAGCGTGCGCGTCGGCATGGCCGATCCGACCGACCTGACCGCTTACGACGAGATCAGCCGCATCGTCAAGCGCGACATCGAGCTGATCGTCGTCGCCGAGAGCCAGTTGCTTGGTGCGATCGACCGCTCGTACCGCAACACCGAAGCCATCGCCGGCCTGGCGCAGGAGCTGACCACCGAGCTGCGCATCGTCGAGGACAGCCTGGGCGACCTGCTCGGGCTGAACACCGCCAGCGCCGAGGACGCCCCGGTCGTGCGGCTGCTGTATTCCGTGTTCGAGGAGGCGCTGCGCGTGCGGGCCTCGGACATCCACATCGAACCGCAGCAAGGTTCGCTGCGCATCCGCTTCCGCATCGACGGCGTGCTGCACGTGCAGACCGAAGCGGATGCCAAGATCGCCGCCGCCGTGGCGCTGCGGCTGAAGCTGATGTCGGGTCTGGACATCTCCGAGCGCCGGCTGCCGCAGGACGGCCGCTTCGCCGTGACGCTGCGCAGCGGTGCGATCGACGTGCGTATCTCGACCATGCCGACGCAGCACGGCGAGTCGATCGTGATGCGGCTGCTGAACCAGAGTTCGGGCCTGCTGTCGATCGACAACCTCAACCTGCCGACCCGCGTGGCGGAGGCGCTGCGCCGCGCCATCGCCAAGCCCAACGGCATGGTGCTCGTCACCGGCCCGACAGGCAGCGGCAAGACCACCACCCTCTACGCCGCGCTGAACGCGCTCAACAGCAGCGAACGCAAGATCATCACCGTGGAAGACCCGGTGGAGTACCGGCTGCCGGGGCTCAACCAGGTCCAGGTCCACGACAAGATCGACCTCGACTTCGCCCGCGTGCTGCGCGCAGCGCTCCGGCAAGACCCGGACGTCATCCTGGTCGGTGAAATGCGCGACCAGACCACCGCCGAGATCGGCCTGCGCGCGGCCCTGACCGGCCACCTCGTGCTCTCGACGCTGCACACCAATGACGCCATGTCCACGCCCGCACGGCTGATCGACATGGGCGTGCCGCGCTACATGGTGGCGATGTCGCTGCAGATGGTGCTGGCGCAGCGGCTGGTGCGGGTGATCTGTCCGCAATGCGCCGAGGTCCACCGACCGGACGCGCACGAGCTGGCGTGGCTGGAGGCGCAGTGCGGCCACACGGTCGATTCCGCGCCGCTGCGCCGCGGCGCCGGCTGCAGCGAGTGCAGCCACACCGGTTTCAGCGGGCGCACCGGCGTCTACGAGATCCTGGAAATGACGCGCGAGCTGGTCGAGGCCATGAACCATGGCGACCCGCTCACCTTCGCACAGGCCGCGCGCCGCCAGATGGCGGGCCACACGCTCGGCCAGGACGCCGCCCGGCTCGTGCTGACCGGACGCACCACCGTGGCCGAAGCCATGCGCGTGAGCCACCAGGTGGCCGAAGGGCCGACGGGGTGACGCCATGATGCAGCGCTACGCTTGGACCGGCCACACCGCGCAGGGCGCCACCAGCGGCGTGATCGAGGCCAACCATGCCGCGGCGGCGGCCGAAGCCCTGGTGGGTCGCGGCATCACTCCGCTGACCATCCGCGAGTCAGGCCAGTCCGGACAGTCCGACAGCGGAGATGCCGCCGCGACGCTGCGCAGCTGGCTGCCGGCCCACCTGTTCGAGGCCAAGGTCGCGCCGGTCGATCTGCTGATCTTAAGCCGACAGCTCAACACCTTGCTGCGGGCGGGCGTGCCGATTCTGCGGGCACTGATGGGGCTGCAGGAGACCGCCACCAGCGACAAGATGAAAACGACGCTGGCGGAGGTGCGCCGCAGCC
>JBEANV010000311.1:0-4048 GCA_041165285.1 Pseudomonadota bacterium
ATCTGGAGGCAAGCGGCCAGCGCCACCGGACCCAGGGGACAGTGCGGTGCCAGGGCCACGTCGTGCGCCTCGGCCATGGCGGCGATCTTGTGGCATTCCGTGATGCCGCCCGCGTGCGACAAGTCGGGTTGCAGGATGGCGATGCCGCCGCCTTCGAGCACACGCTTGAACTCGAAGCGCGAATACATGCGCTCGCCCACCGCCAGCGGAATCGAGGTGCTGTCGGCCAGTCGGGCGTAGTACTCCGCCTGCTCGGCCAGCACCGGCTCTTCCACGAACAGCGGGCGCAGCGGCTCCAGTTCCTTGAGCAGCACCTTGGCCATCGGCATCGCCACGCGCCCGTGGAAGTCCAGCCCGAAATCGACCTGCTGGCCCAGCGCGGTGCGGACGCCGGCGGCCACGGCCACCGCCGCATCCACCGCCCGGTTCGACGCCAGCATGGGCATCTCCTCGCAGCCGTTGAGCTTGAAGGTGTCGAAGCCGCTTGCCATCAGGCGCTGCATGTTCTCGATGACCTCGCCCGGCCGGTCTCCGCCGACCCAGCCATACACCTTCATCCGGTCCCGGACCCTGCCGCCGAGCAGTTCATGCACCGGCACGCCCAGCGCCTTGCCCTTGATGTCCCACAGCGCCTGGTCGATGCCGGCGATGGCGCTCATCAGAATCGGGCCGCCCCGGTAGAAGTGGCCCCGGTACATGGACTGCCAGAGGTCGTTGATGCGCCCCGGATCCTGGCCAATCAGCGTCTCGCCGAACTCCCGCACCGCCGTCTCGACCGTGCGGGCGCGGCCTTCGATCACCGGCTCACCCCACCCGGAAATGCCCTCGTCCGTGTCGATCTTCAGGAACATCCAGCGCGGCGCGACCCGGTAGGTGGTCAGCGCGGTGATTTTCATGGCGACACGCTCAGGCTCAGGTTCAGGCACGAGCGCAAGCGCAGCCGGTCCTGAAGGTCTGTTTCGGCCTGCTCGATGAGCACCAGCGCGGCGCGCTCGGCGGCCACGGGGTCGCGCGCCTCGATGGCGAGGCACACCGCCTCGTGCATGGGCAGCGAAAACGCCGGGCCACCGGGTGTCTCCGAGATGATCCTGAAGCTCGCCTGGAGGATGGCGGACATCGCCTCCTGCATCTGGCACACGAACTGGTTGCCGCAGGCCGACAGGATGGTGGTGTGGAACGCCAGATCCGCCGCCACGTAATCCCCTTCGCCCGCGACGGCCTGCACCATCGCCTGGTACGCGGCCCGCAAGACCCGGCGTTCTTCGTCGCTGGCCCGCAAGGCCGCCAGCCGCACGGCGGCCGGCTCCACGATGCGGCGCAGTTCCATCAGGTCACGCGACATGGCCGGATCGGCCTCGATCGCTTCGGCCCGCCAGCCAATGATGTCCGTGTCGAACAGGTTCCACCGCGTGGTCTCCAGCACCGTCGTGCCCGAGCGGCGCTTCACCTCCAGCATGCCCTTGGCCGACAGCGACTTGATGGCCTCGCGGATGACGATGCGGCTGAAGGAGAACCGCTCGCACAGCTCCGTTTCCGAGGGCAGCACCTGGCCAGGCTTGTAGCGGCCAGAACAGAGGTCACGCCCCAACTGGTCCAGGACCTGTTCCTGAAACGTGGCACGGGGGAGCGATGGGGAAGGTTGCATGCGGCGAGGCTACACGAAGGCCGGGTTTTGCCCACCGGTAGCAACCCCGTTGCGCCTCAAACATCATACGTGATACAAATAAAGCATGGCCAACCCCTTGTTCGACCTCACCGGGCGCACCGCCCTCATCACCGGCTCCGCACGGGGCATCGGCCTGGCCATCGCGCAGGGGTTGGGCGAATCGGGGGCCGCCGTGGTGGTGAATGGCCGCCAGCCTGCCGCGGTCCAGGCGGCGGTGGACAAGCTCACGGGCCTCGGCCTGCAGGCACAGGGTGCCGTCTTCGATGTCGCGGACGAAGCGGCGGTGGCGGCCGCGTTCGAGGCGTTCGATGCCCAGGGACTGCACATCGACATCCTCGTCAACAACGCCGGCATCCAGCACCGCGCGCCCATGCTCGATCTGGCGCTGCAGGACTGGCAGCGGGTGATCGACACCAACCTGACCGCCGCTTTCCTCGTCGGCAAGGCCGCGGCCCGGCGCATGGTGGCGCGTGGCCAGGGCGGCAAGGTCATCAACATCGGCTCGCTCACGAGCGAAGCGGCGCGGGCGACGGTGGCGCCTTACACGGTGGCCAAGGGCGGCATCAAGCTGCTGTCCAAGGCGATGGCCGCCGAGTGGGCTCAGTTCAACATCCAGGCCAATTCGATCGGACCCGGCTACATCCTGACCGACATGAACGCGGCGCTGATCCAGAACCCGTCCTTCGACGCCTGGGTCAAGGCCAGCAACCCGGCGCAACGCTGGGGCCGCCCGGAAGAGCTGGTCGGCACGGCGGTGTTCCTCGCCTCGGCCGCCTCGAATTACGTCAACGGCCAGATCATCTACGTCGATGGCGGCTGGCTGTCGGTGCTGTGACCGAACACGACAACACCCCCGAACCACCAGTGCCTGCCCCTGCCCCTGCACCATGACCACCCGCATCACCGACATCCAGGTCATCCTGACCGCCCCCGAAGGCATCAACCTCCTCGTGGTGAAGGTCGTGACCAACCAGCCCGGCCTGCACGGGCTGGGCTGCGCCACCTTCGCCTACCGCCACCTGGCGGTCCAGTGCCTGATCGAGCAGTACCTGCGCCCCTTGCTGATCGGCCGCGATGCCGAGGCGATCGAGGAACTCTGGCAGCTCATGCACCAGAACGCCTACTGGCGCAACGGGCCGATCGAGAACAACGCGATCTCGGGCATCGACATGGCCCTGTGGGATCTCAAGGGCAAGATGGCCGGCATGCCGCTGTACCAGTTGTTCGGCGGCAAGGTCCGCGAGGGCGTGCCGATCTACCGCCACGCCGACGGGCGCGACCTGAGCGAACTCTGCGACAACATCCAGAAGTACCGCGAGCAGGGCATCACCCACATCCGCTGCCAGAGTGGCGGCTACGGTGGCAGCGGCTATGGTGCAGCCCCCGCCTACGCCCCGACCGGCGCCGCCCAGGGCATCTACCTGGACCCGCGCCAATACATGCGCGACACGGTCAAGCTGTTCGACGGCCTCCGCAGCCGGGTCGGCTTCGAGGTCGCGCTCTGCCACGACGTGCATGAACGGCTGAAGCCGATCGACGCCATCCGCTTCGCCTGCGCGCTGGAGCCGTTCGACCTCTTCTTTCTGGAAGACGCCATCGCGCTCGAAGACGGTGACTGGCTGCGGCAACTGCGCGAGAAGACGAACATCCCGCTGGCCCAGGGCGAGCTGTTCAACCACCCCTTCGAGTGGCGCACGCTGATCACCGACCGGCTGATCGATTTCATCCGCGTCCACCTGAGCCAGATCGGCGGCATCACGCCGGGCCGCAAGCTGCAGGTCTTTGCCGAGCAGTTCGGTGTGCGCACCGCGTGGCACGGCCCCGGCGACATGTCACCACTGGCGCACGCGGCCAACATCCACATCGATCTGGCGTCGCGCAACTTCGGCGTGCAGGAGTGGTCCGGCACCGAGCCACCGAACTTCGTGATCCAGACGCTGAAGGGACCACGCGAAGCCCTGCTCGACGTGTTCCCCGGCCTGCCCGAGTTCCGCCGCGGCTACGTCTATGCCAACGACCGGCCCGGTCTGGGCGTCGATCTCGACGAGGCGGAGGCGGCCAAGTACCCCTGCGACAGCGGCGTGACGACGTGGACCCAGACCCGGCTGATCGACGGCAGCCTGCAAACCCCCTGACCACCGCCCACGGCCTACCGATTCACCACCCCCAAAGACGGAGACACGACCATGACGTTCCAGACCCACAAGCCCCTCGCTACCCGCCGCGCCTCGCTGGCCACCCTGACGACACTGGTGGCCCTTGCGCTGACCTCGACCGCCGCACTCGCCGAGGTCAAGGCCAAGATCGGCCACGCGATGCCCGAGAGCCACCCGCAGGCCGCCGCGATGAACAAGTTCGCCGAACTGGCGGGCACCTACACCA
>JBEANV010000312.1:0-2756 GCA_041165285.1 Pseudomonadota bacterium
ATGTTGATCTGCTCCTGCTTGCGGCCTTCGGAGGCGGCAATCAGCGCGCGCTTTTCCCGCTCGGCCGTGATCTGCTGCTGCATCGCGTGCAGGATCTCGTTCGGCGGCGTCAAGTCCTTGATCTCGTAGCGCAGCACCTTCACGCCCCAGGTCAGCGCCGCCTCGTCCAGCGAGGCCACCACCGAGGCGTTGATGATCTCGCGCTCCTCGAAGGTGCGGTCCAGCTCCATCTTGCCGATCACCGAACGCAGCGTCGTCTGCGAGAGCTGAGTGATGGCGCTCACGTAGTCGGACGAGCCGTAGCTGGCGCGCATGGGGTCGGTGACCTGGAAGTACAGCACGCCGTCTACCTTGAGTTGCGTGTTGTCGCGGGTGATGCAGACCTGGCTCGGCACGTCGAGCGGGATTTCCTTGAGCGAATGGCGGTAGGCCACCCGGTCCACGAAGGGAATCAGGATGTTCAGGCCCGGCGACAGGGTGCCGTGGAACTTGCCGAGGCGCTCGATCACCCAGGCGTTCTGCTGGGGCACGACCTTGAGCGATCGGGCAACGAAGATGATGGCCACGACCAGCACAACCAGCGCAAACATGTCCATGAGGAATCCCCTTGAGTGTTGAGTGGAGTGATCAGGTCAGACCGGGTGGTCATGCGGTGCGGTGACACCCAGCACCAGCCGCGCACCATCAACGGCAACGATGGCGTATTCACCGGGCCCAGGCGGGGGAGTGCTGCCCTGCCAACGCGCTTGCCAGGAGGCCCCACGGTAATGGACGGTGGTCAGACTGTCGTGCGTCCAGTGGGTGACCAGCACCCGCTGGCCGATGTCCAGATCAAAACCAGCCGCACCGCCAGGGGCTGCGGCCATCGAGCGACTGCGCCACCGCCACAGCACCATGGACGCGCCACCGACCACGGCGCACACCAGCATCTGTACAGCGAATGAGGCCCCCAGGTGTGCCGCTGCACCGGCCGTGACCATGCCCACGGACAGCAGCAGCAGATAGACCGTGCCAGTCAGCAACTCGGCGCCGAGCACGACACCCGCTGCGATCCACCAAAGCATTGATTCGGTCATGGAACGAGTGTATGCCGCTAACCGTTGCGGTGCCACTGCCCCGAGGCCAGCACCTCGTTCGGCCGGAACTGCGCCTTGTAGACCATCTTCCGGCTGTGCTCGATCCAGTAGCCCAGGTACACGAAGGGCAGCTGCAGCGTGCGCGCCTGCTCGATCTGCCACAGGACATTGAACGTGCCGAAACTGGCGTCGTCGTCGGGCTCGTAGAAGGTGTAGACGGCGGACAGCCCGTCGTTCAGCACGTCGAGAATCGACACCATTTTGAGCGCGCCTTGTGAACCATCGGCCTGCGCCGGCCCACGAAACTCCACCAGCCGCGAGTTCACCCGGCTCTGCAGCAGGAACTGGGTGTACTGGTCGACGGAGTCCTGGTCCATGCCGCCGCCGCTGTGTCGGGCCGTCTGGTACTTGAGGTACAGCGCGTAGTGCTCGGACACGAAACGCAGCCGGGTCACGCTGATCTGCAACTTCCGGTGATCACGCCACGCACGCCGCTGGCTGCGGTTGGGTTGGAACTCGTTCACCGGCACCCGCAGCGGCTGGCAAGCCTGGCAACCATCGCAATAGGGTCGGTAGGTGAACAGCCCGCTGCGCCGGAAGCCGGCAGCAACCAGCTCGGAGTAGGTGTCCGCGTTGATCAGGTGGGACGGCGTGGCGACCTGCGAGCGCGCCATGCGGCCATCGAGGTAGCTGCATGCGTAGGGCGCCGTGGCGTAGAACTGGAGTTCGGCCAGTGGCAGGTCTTGGGGATGCGTCACGCGGAGGACTCGCCTGTCGGTGGATCGGGATCGAGGAGGGGCAACTGCCGCCAGATCGCCGCATCATAGGTCCACTGCGTCGGGGCCGGCAGCCTGGTGACCTGCGCCAGATGCGCTTCGAACGCTGCCCGCTCCACGGGCGCTGCGCCCATCGAGGCCAAGTGCCTTGTCTGCTGCTGGCAGTCGATCCACGCAATGCCCTCCGTGCGGCAGAACGCCACCAGCGCCGCCAACGCGATCTTCGATGCATCGGTCTGCAGCGCGAACATCGACTCGCCGTAGAACATCCGCCCGATGCTGACGCCGTAGAGGCCACCGACCAGCCGTCCGGCGATCCAGGTCTCGAACGAATGCACGCCGCCGGCCGTGTGCCACTGCCGGTAGGCCTGCTGCAGTTCGGGAACGATCCAGGTGCCGTTCTGTCCGTCGCGGGCCACGCCCGCGCAGTGACCGATGACCTGATCGAAGGCGGTGTCGATGCGCACCTCGCAACCCGGCGTCTGCACGAAGCGCCGCAGCACCTTTTTCAGCGAGCGGTGCAGCCGGAAGTTGGCCGTCTGCAGCACCATGCGCGGTGCAGTGCTCCACCACAGGATCGGTTCTCCGGGGCCATACCATGGAAAAATGCCATGGCGATAGGCTTGCAGCAAGCGCGGGATCACGAGCTGTCCGCCCGCGCAGAGCAAGCCCGGTGCATCGCTGTCCGGGCCGAGAGCGCAGCGCGTGGCAGGAAACGGCGCATGGCCGTCGTCGTCGTCGGGCAGCCAGTCGATCATGGCGGCTGCGCGGTCCGGATCAGCGCAGCTGCAGATCGTCGTTGCTGAACGCGATGTCCAGAGGTTCGATCAGCACCTGCTTCGCGCCTTCCTCGACCACGCCGGCGTTCCAGGCAGCGATGCCCTGGGCACGGGCGATCTCGACC
>JBEANV010000313.1:0-5588 GCA_041165285.1 Pseudomonadota bacterium
GAGCGCATCGCCGCGCTGCCGGACGTGCCCACCGTCGCCGAGAGCGGCTACGCGGGGTTCGAAGCGGACCAGTGGTACGGCGTCGTGGCCCCGACCGGCACGCCCGATGCGGTGGTCACGCGCCTGAACGCCGAGGTCAACAAGGCCCTCGCGCTGCCCGACGTGGCGAAACAGCTCGCGGGCGAAGGTGCCGTGCCGATGCCCACGACACCGCAGGCGTTCGGCGCGCTGATCGCCCGCGAGATTCCGCGCTGGGCGGAGGTGGTCAAGGCCGGCAACGTCAAGCCGGATTGACCCGGACCGAACCGGAATCCCGGTGCGCCACGACCTCGTCAGCCTGCGGGTGTTCGCCACCATCGGCGACACGCTCAACCTGACCCGCGCCGCCGAGCACCTGCACCTGACCGTCTCCGCCGTCAGCAAGCGGGTGCAGGAACTCGAAGCCCACGCCGGCGGCCCGCTGCTGGTGCGCCAGCCCCGCGGCGTGCAGCTCACCGCCGTCGGCCAGACGCTGCTGCACCACGCCCGGCAGGTGCTGCGCGACCTCGACCGGCTCGACGAGGCGCTGGGCGAGCACGCCGCCGGGTTGACCGGCACGGTGCGGTTGCACGCGGTGGCGTCGTCGCTGCTGCAGTTCCTGCCAGCCGACCTCGGCGGCTTCCTCGCGCAGCACCCGCGGGTGCTCGTGCAGATGGAAGAGCGCACCAGCCAGGCCGTCGCCCGCGCCGTGGCGGATGGCAGCGCCGACCTCGGCATCGTCAGCCACCACACCCCGCTGGGCGCGCTGCAGGCGCGGCCTTACCGGCGCGACGAGCTGGTGCTGGCCGTGCCGGTCGGGCATGTGCTGGCGTCGGCGCGGGCACTGCACTTCGCGGAGGCACTCGACCATGTGTTCATCAGCTCGCCGGTCGGCAGCGCGCTGTGGCGATTGATGCAGGACGTGGCGCGGGACAGCGGCCGGCCCCTGCGCACGCAGGTGCAGGTCAGCAGCTTCGATTGCCTGATCAGGCTGATCGAGTCCGGGTTTGGCATCGGGCTGTTGCCGCGGGGGGTGCTCGGCGCGTCGATCGACGGCGGGCGGCTGTGCGCGGTGCCGCTGCTCGACGTCTGGACGCAGCGCCAGTTGCTGCTGCTGTGCCGCAATGCCGAGGCGTTGCCGGCGGCGGCACGGGCGCTGATGCTGCACCTGGAGCTGAGCCTGGCGCCGGGCTGAGCGGAGCGGAGACTTTCCCGTTCCTCAAGCCTGACTGGTCGAGAGTTCGCTTTTCAGGACAGGCTGGCCCTCGAAGAATCGCGGCTGCTCACGCTTCCAACCGGAGACACGCCGCCATGTTCCAGCCTCAACGCCACCGCCGCCTGCTGCTCGGCACCCTCGCCCTGCTCGGCCTCGCCCCGCTGGCCCATGCCCAGGACACCCCCTGGCCGAGCAAGCCGATCACGCTGATCGTGCCGTTCTCGCCGGGCGGCGGCGTGGATGTGATGGCGCGCCTGCTGGCCGAGAAGATGAAGGTCGCCCTCGGCCAGCCCGTCAACGTGGAGAACAAGGCGGGGGGCAGCGGCATGATCGGCGTGCTGGCCGCCGTGCGCTCGCCCGCGGACGGCCACACGCTGGTGATGGCCACGGCCGGCGAGACGGCGATCAACCCGCACGTCTTCAAGTCGCGCATGCAGTACCAGCCCGAGCGCGATCTGGCGCCGGTCACGCTGGTCGTCAAGGTGCCGAACGCCGTGGTGGTCAACCCGGCGCTGCCGATCCGCTCGATCGCCGACCTCATCGGCTACGCCAAGGCCAACCCCGGCAAGATCAGCTACGGCTCCAGTGGCATCGGCAACCCGCAGCACCTGGCTGGCGAGTTGCTGGAGGTGATGAGCGGCCAGCCGCTGCGCCATGTGCCCTACCGCGGCGCGTCCAACCAGTTGACGGACGTGGCCGGCGGCTCGCTGGACATGACCTTCGTGAGCCTGGGCGGCGCCCGGGCGTTCATCAAGGACCAGCGCGTGCGCGCCATCGGCATCACCTCGGCCAGGCGCAGCGACCTGGCGCCCGAGCTGCCCGCCGTCGCCGAGACCGCCGGGCTGGCGGGCTACGTGCTGGAGAACTGGTTCGGCCTGTTCGCGCCCTCCGCCACGCCGCCGGCCGTCGTCACCAAACTCAACGGCATCGTCACCCAGGCGCTGAAAGACCCGGAACTGGTGAAGCGCCTGCACGACCTCGGCGGCGACCCCGCGCCAATGTCGCCGACCGAGTTCCGCAGCTTCATCCAGTCGGAATCTGCCCGCTTCGCCCGCATCGTCGAGCAGGCCAAGGTCACGCCGGAGAACTGAACCATGCCGCCCCTGCCCGACCTGCCGGACCTGCTCGACACCCTGGACCTCGACGGCCAGCCCTGCGCCTGGCTGCCGCTGCACCGGCTGCTGCCTTTGGAGCGGTTGGCGCGGCTGCCGCTGTCGGTGCGCATCCTGGTCGAGAACGTGGCGCGCTGCCGGCCGGAGGCGCTGCCGACCTTGCTGCAGCGGCTGGAGGGTCCGGGTGATCCGGACCAGCCCTGTGAAGTACCGTGGCAGCCGAACCGGCTGATGCTGCACGACACCACCTGCCTGCCGGCGCTGGCCGACTTCGCCGGGCTGCGCGACGCGGTGGCCGAACTCGGCGGCGATCCGGCGCGGCTGCAGCCGGGCATCGACGTGGTGCTGACCATCGACCACTCGGTGATCGTCGAGCGGTACGCCCAGCCCGACGCCGTGGAGGTCAACCTCGACATCGACTACCGGCGCAACCGCGAGCGTTACCAGTTCATCCAGTGGGCCGAGCAGCACGTCGAGCGTTTCCGGGTCGTGCCACCGGGGACCGGCATCATCCACCAGGTCAACATGGAGGCGCTGGCCGAGGTGGTGCGCGCCTCGCCGCTGCCGGGCGATGCGCAGGGCCGCGTGCTGCTGCACCCCGACGACATGGTCGCCACCGACAGCCACACGCCGATGGTCAACGCGCTGGGCATGGTCGCCTGGGGCGTCGGCGGGCTGGAGGGCCAGGCGGCGATGCTCGGCGAGCCAGTGCCGATCGTCTTCCCCGAGGTGGTCGGCGTGCGCGTGCGGGGGGCACTGCAACCCGGCGTCACCGCCACCGATGTCGCGCTGCACCTCACCGCGCTGCTGCGGCGGCACGGCGTGGTCGCCAAGTTCGTCGAGTTCAACGGCCCCGGCCTCGACCAGCTCGACCTCGGCACCCGCGCCACCATCGCCAACATGGCGCCCGAGTACGGCGCGACGGTGGTCTATTTCCCCTTCGACCACCACACGATGGACTACCTGCGCCTGACCGGCCGCAGCGAGGCCCACCGACGCCGCATCGACACCTACCTGCACGCCCAGGGCCTGTGGCGCGACGACACGCAGCCGATCGCCTTCGATGCGCTGGTCGAACTCGACCTCGCGCAGGTCACGCCCTGCGTCGCCGGCCCGCACCTGCCGCACCAGCACCAGCCGCTGTCGGCGGTGGCCGGCACCTTCCGCCGCGACGTGATCGAGCGCCAGGCCCGCGACCCGGCCGAGACCTTCCTCGCACCCGAATTCGGCACCCCGCTGGGCCACGGCGCGCTGGTGCTGGCAGCGATCACCAGTTGCACCAACACCGCCAACCCGCTGCTGATGGTGCAGGCCGGTCTGCTCGCCCGCCGCGCCCGCGAACGCGGGCTGCGGGTGGCGCCGTGGGTCAAGACCTCGCTGTCGCCCGGCTCGCGGGTCGTGGCCGACTACCTGCGCGATGCCGGTTTGCTCGAAGACCTGGAGGCGCTCGGCTTCCACCTCGTCGGCTTCGGCTGCATGACCTGCATCGGCAGCTCCGGGCCGCTGCAGCCGCAGGTCGAGGCGCTGGTCGATCAGGGGCTGCTCGGCGCCGGCGTGCTGTCGGGCAACCGCAACTTCGAGGGCCGAGTCAATCCGAAGCTGGCGGGCGCTTACCTGGCGTCGCCTGCGCTGGTCGTCGCCTGGGCGCTGGCCGGGCAGGTGATGGGCGATCTGGCGAGCGATCCGCTGGGCCGCGACCCGCTGGGGCAGCCGGTCTACCTGCGCGACCTGTGGCCGGACGACGCCGAGGTGCAGCACGCCGTGCGCCAGCACGTCCAGCCAGCCTTCTTCGCGCAACGCAACGCCACGCTCTGGCAAGGCACGCACCACTGGCAGGCCCTGCGCGGCGACACCCCCGCCCACGCCTCGCGGCAATTCGGCTGGCGCGACACCTCGACCTACCTGCGCCGGCCGGCCTACACCGAAGGCTTGTCGGCCCGGGCGCCCGCGAGCCGGGCGGTGCCGGAGGCGCGGCTGCTGATGCACCTGGGCGACAACGTCACCACCGACCACCTCTCGCCGGTCGGCGCCATCCCGGCCGACAGCCTGGCCGGGCAGTGGCTGCTGGCGCGGGGCGAGCGGCCCGGCGACCTGAACCAGTATTCGACCCGCCGCAGCAACCACGAGGTGATGCTGCGCGGCGCGTTCACGACCCGCAACCTGCGCAACCGGCTGGTGCCCGAAGCGCAACACCCACGCAACGGCGCGCACGCCTGGACCCCGGACGGCCAGTGCCTGCCAGTCAGCCAGGCCGCGCCGCAGTGGCAGGTGCAGGGCGTGCCGCTGGTCGTGGTGGCGGGCTGGAACTACGGCGCTGGCTCCAGCCGCGACTGGGCGGCCAAGGCACAGGCGCTGCTGGGCGTGCGCGTCGTCGTGGCGCGCAGCTTCGAGCGCATCCACCGCAGCAACCTGATCGGCATGGGCGTGTTCCCGCTGGTGGCCGACGCCGGCACCGACCCGGCGCAGCTCGACCTGCACCCGGAAGACCGCGTGACCTTCGAGGGCCTGGACGATCTGCGCCTCGGCCGCCACGCCGTGCGGCTGACGCTCCACCGCCCGGACGCCAGCGCACCGGATCGGCACCTGGACACCTGGCTGGCGATCGAATCCGGGCAGGAACTGCTCTACCTGCGCCACGGCGGCGTGCTGCCCTACGTGATGCGCCGCGCATTGGAGACCGCATGAACACCACGCTGGCCTATGTCGGCTCCCGCACCACGGTCGAGCGCAACGCCCGGGGCGCGGGCCTCTCGGTCTTCCGGCTCGACGACGCGACCGGCGAGCTGGCGCTGCTGCAGGTCTGCGGCGACCTCGTCAACCCGTCCTACCTCGCCCTGCATCCCCGCGGCCACCGCCTCTACACCGTGCATGGCGACCACCGGGAGATCAGCACGCTGGCGGTCGATCCCTGCAGCGGTCGGCTGACCCGGCTGCACACCCGCACGTTCGAGGGCCGCAACCCGGTGCATCTGGCGCTGTCGCCGGATGCGCGCCATGTCGTCGTGTCGAGTCACCTGACCGGCGAGGTGCTGGTGCTGCCGATCGACGCGGCGGCCGACGACACGGTGGGCGAGGTGGTGCAGCGCGTCGCCTTGCCCGGTACACCGGGGCCGCACCGCGTCGAGCAGCCGTTTTCCAAGCCGCACTTCAACCCCTTCAGTCCTGACGGGCGGCACCTGTTCGTGCCGGACAAGGGGCTGGACCGGATCTTCACCTTCCGCTGGCAGGACGACCGGCTCGTC
>JBEANV010000314.1:0-2578 GCA_041165285.1 Pseudomonadota bacterium
TGGATGCTCGCCTGCTGGTCGTTGACGAGGCCGAACGCCTTGGCCTTGCCGGCGATGGCGTTGTACTTCTGCGCCAGCGACACCTTCTCGGTCGCCGCCGTGACGATGGGCAGGAACTGCACGCCCATGGGCGTGCGGGTACGCTCTGCGAAGAAGTCGGTGACCGAGGTGTCCCCACCACGCAGGATCTGCGCCGCATCCTGCACCGACATCGACTTCACCGCGTTCACCAGCAGCGGCTTGGCGGCGGGCACGGCCTGCTCGGCGGCGCGGTTCATCGCGGATTCCAACGCGTCGATCTTCGCGCCCTGACCAAAGGTGCGCAGCAGCTTCGCACCCTGGTTCAGCCAGTCCGGCAGCGCGATGCGCACCAGCGGGTTGTTCAGGAAACCACCATCGCGCCCGAGCAGATTCACCGCAGAGCCGGCGCCGCGCTCCAGCGCGGCGCGCAGGCCCTGTGTCGCGTCGAGTTCGCTCAGGGCCCAGCCGGGCAGCGCGGCCGTGCCGCCGAGCAGCGCAGCGGCGCGGAGCAAGGCCAGTCTGCGGGCGGCGTTCACGTCGAGGGTCATGCAAGTCTCCTTGGGGTTTGTCGGATCAGGTGGACAACGCGGGAATGCTACTCTGCGCGGACAGGTTGCCGTGCCGCCAAACCTGTGGATAAGTTTCTGGATAACCTTGGGAATTTTGATGTACCAACCCGCCCATTTCATCGAATCAAGGCCCGAGGTGCTGCATGCGCTGATCCGGCAACACCCGCTTGGCCTGTTGATCACCCACGGGCCGGGCGGACTGGAAGCGAACACGATTCCCTTCCTGATGGATCCTTCTGGAGACGGCGCCTGTGGACAACTGGTGGGCCATGTGGCGCGCGCCAATCCCCTGTGGAAAACTTCGCCCGAGCACGCCGACGTGCTGGTGGTTTTTCAGGGCCCGCAGGCGTACATCAGCCCGGGCTGGTACGCGACCAAGGCGGAGACCGGCAAGGTCGTGCCGACGTGGAACTACGTGATGGTGCAGGCGCGCGGTCGGCTGCGGGCTGTGGATAACCCGGTGGCGGCACGGGCCATCGTCACCCGCCTGACCCAGACGCACGAGGCGAAACAGGCCCGCCCCTGGTCGGTCGACGACGCGCCGGTCGATTACGTGGAGGCCATGCTGAAGGCGATCGTCTGCATCGAGATTGCTGTGGACAAGTTGGAAGGCAAGTGGAAAGTCAGCCAGAACCACCCGGCCGCCAACCGCGCTGGCGTGGCAGCCGGGTTGCACGCCGCAGGCGGTGACGAGGCGGCGGCGATGGCCCGGCTTGTGGATAGCCGTGCTGTGGATAACTGATCGACAGGCTCAGCGCCCCAGCACCTTCGCCACCGGATTCGGCCGCAGCCGGAACGCATCCGGCATCCCCGAGCCCAGCAGCGGCCGCAGGTACATCCGGAACGCGTCGGTCACGTCGGTGCCGCTGGCGCTGAGGAACTCGTCTTCCATCGTGCGGGTCTTGCCGGCGACGGCGTCCAGCGGCAGCAGCTGGTAGTCCGCGGCGTAATAACCGGCGCGCTGGATCGCCACCGAGCCATCGCGCCCGCCCCACATCGCGTACTGCACGGCCTTCTCGCCGACCTCGCGCGCCTCGCGCTGGTCCACGTCGCTGACGCAGCCGATGAAGCTGCGCTGCAGGTAGCCGAAGGTGTCGCCCCGCACGCGCTTGATGCCCAGCTTCTGCTTGATCTCCTCGCACAGCAGATCGGCCAGCGCCCCGGTGCCGGAGAGCTGGATGTTGCCGTGGGCGTCGAACTCCATGTCCTTGGCCAGCGTGGCGATGATCGGCGCGCCGGCGGCGTCGTGGATGCCCTCGCTCACGGCGATGACGCAGCGGCCGAGGCGGTCGTAGGTCGCCTTCACGTCGGCCAGGAACTTCTCGATGTCGAAGGTGCGTTCCGGCACGTAGATCAGGTGCGGGCCGTCGTCGTCGAACTTCTTGCCTAAAGCCGAGGCCGCGGTCAGGAAACCGGCGTGGCGCCCCATCACCACACCGACATAGATGCCCGGCAGCGCGGCATTGTCCAGATTCGCGCCGGCAAACGCCTGCGCCACGAAGCGCGCCGCGCTCGGGAATCCCGGCGTGTGGTCGTTGCCGACGAGGTCGTTGTCGATGGTCTTGGGGATGTGGATGCAGCGCAGCGCGTAGTTTGCCGCCTGCGCCTGCTCGCTGACGATGCGCACGGTGTCGGACGAATCGTTGCCGCCGATGTAGAAGAACTGGCCGATCTCGTGGGCCTGCAGCACCTTGAAGATCTCGCGGCAATAGGCCTCGTCGGGTTTGTCGCGGGTCGAGCCGAGCGCGGACGACGGCGTGGCGGCGACCATCTCCAGGTTGTGGCTGGTCTCCTGCGTCAGATCGACCAGGTCCTCGTTGACGATACCGCGCACGCCGTGGCGCGCGCCGTAGACGAACTCGACGCCGCGGTGCCGGCGCGCTTCGAGCACGACGCCGACGAGCGACTGGTTGATGACGGCGGTCGGGCCGCCCCCTTGGGCGACCAGGATCTTGGCGGGATTCATGCAGCGGATCTCCTCGGGCGAA
>JBEANV010000315.1:0-4397 GCA_041165285.1 Pseudomonadota bacterium
TTCTTCAGGTACTCGCCCGCGATCTCGGCCTGGCGGTCGTACATGACCACCGAGTGCCATTCGGTCTCCTCGACGCGCTCGCCGGAGTCCTTGTTTTTCCAGTTTCTTGTGGTCGCGACCCTCAGGCTGCAGATGGCCGAGCCGCTGGGGGTGTAGCGCATCTCCGGGTCGCGCCCGAGGTTGCCGAGGATGATGACTTTGTTGACGGAGGCCATGGCCGCTCGCTCCTTTGAAAACGTGTGGGATTGTGCCAGTGCCGCCGGACCGGGCGGATCCCCCCGCAGGGGGATCGAAGGCGACGGCCCGCCCGGCTACCATCGCGCACCGTATGCACACCGCCACCCCCCATTCTTCCGCCACTGCGCCCACCGTTGCCCGCGAGGTGCTGGCCGATGTCTTTGGCTACGCTGCCTTCCGCGGCCAGCAGCAGGCCATCGTCGAGCAGCTCATCGGCGGCGGCGATGCGCTGGTGCTGATGCCCACCGGCGGCGGCAAAAGCCTGTGTTACCAGATCCCTGCCATCGTGCGCCACCGCGCCGGGCAGGGGGTTGCGGTGGTTGTCAGTCCGCTCATCGCGCTGATGCAGGACCAGGTGGGTGCGCTGGACGAAGTGGGGGTCGATGCCGCGTTCCTCAATTCCACGCTGAGTCCGCAGCAGGCGGCGTCCGTCGAGCAAGGGCTGCTGTCGGGCCGGCTGACGATGTTGTACGCCGCGCCGGAGCGGCTGCTGACCCCGCGTTTTCTGGCGATGCTGGAGTCGCTGCACGAGCGCGGCCAGCTCTCGCTGTTCGCCATTGACGAGGCGCACTGCGTCAGCCAGTGGGGCCATGATTTCCGCGAGGAATACCTCGGCCTGAGCGCGCTGCACGAGCGTTTCCCCGACGTGCCGCGCATCGCGCTGACCGCCACCGCCGACGACCACACCCGTGCCGACATCGTCGAGCGGCTGCAGTTGCAGGACGCGAAGCTGTTCATCAGCAGCTTCGACCGCCCGAACATCCGCTACACCATCGTCGAGCGTGACAACGCCCGCACGCAGCTGCTGCGCTTCCTGCGCGATGAGCACGAAGGGGATGCGGGTGTCATCTACTGTGGCAGCCGCAAGAAGGTCGAGGAAACCGCGGCCTGGCTGCAGGATGAGGGCATCCCGGCGCTGCCGTACCACGCTGGTCTGGACGCGGGTGTGCGCAAGCGGCACCAGGACCGCTTCCTGCGCGAAGAAGGCTTGGTCATGGTGGCGACCATCGCCTTCGGCATGGGCATCGACAAGCCGGACGTGCGCTTCGTCGCCCACCTCGACTTGCCCAAGAACATCGAGGGCTATTACCAGGAAACCGGCCGCGGTGGCCGTGACGGCGCGCCGGCGGATGCCTGGATGACCTACGGCCTGGCCGACGTCGTCAACCAGCGCCGCATGATCGACGAGAGTCCCGCCGCCGACGACTTCAAGCGCGTGCAGCGCGGCAAGCTCGACGCGCTGCTGGCGCTGGCCGAGGCGCACGACTGCCGGCGCGTGCGGCTGCTGGCCTACTTCGGCGAAGACAGCCAGCCCTGCGGCAACTGCGACAACTGCCTGCATCCACCCGTCACCTGGGACAGCACCGATGCGGCGCGCAAGGCCTTGTCGTGCATCTACCGCTTCGCCCAGCACGGCCGCGAGTCACATGGTGCGCGCAGCTTCGGCACGGTCCAGCTGATCGACGTGCTGCGTGGCAAGCGCACCGACAAGGTCGAGCAGTACGGCCACGCCGGTCTGAGCACCTTCGGCATCGGCGCCGACCTGAGCGAGCAGCAGTGGCGCGCGGTGCTGCGGCAACTGGTGGCGCTCGGGCACGTCATGGCCGAGGGCGAGTACGGCACGCTCGCGCTGACCGACTCCGCCCGCACCGTGCTGCGCGGCGACGTGCAACTGCGCATGCGCACGCCGAGCGAGGCACCGCGCCGCAGCCGTTCGCGTGCCCGACCCGGAGCGGCTGCCGACGCTGCGCCGCGCGGCCCCAAGGTGGCGCCGACCGATCTGGACGCCCGGCAGATCGCCAGTTTCGATGCGCTGCGCCAGTGGCGCGCCGACGTGGCGCGTGAGCACAACCTGCCTGCCTACGTCGTCTTCCACGACGCGACGCTGGCCGAGATGGCCCGCCGCCGGCCGGGTTCGCTGGCCGAACTGGGTGGCATCAGCGGTGTCGGGGCGAAGAAGCTCGACGCTTATGGTGCCGCGCTGCTGCAGGTGCTGGGCGCGGAGTAAGCCGGTCACACCGGTGCGGTGGGGAACCGCGTCAACCTGCGTCCAGCAGTGCCCAGGCTGCCTGCGCTGCCACCCAGCCATCGACCCACATGGCCAGCCGCTCCGCGGGGTCGAACTGGCGCACCGTGGGCATCCAGGCGGTGGCATTCAGGGCGAGGGGGTCCATCGAGGGTTTCCTGTGGCGGCGTCAATACCTGAAATTGGGGGGTATCCGGAGGCAAGCTGTGCGCTGGAGGCAACGCGGAAAATGGTTCAATCCAGTTCCACGGATTGAACCGGATCGGGGGAGCGGGGGCTTCCAGATTCTGCGTCAGTCCGGAGAGAGGGGAGATTCCACTGCATGACGACGAATGGTCAGGAGCCGGGCTGTCTGAGCCCGCACGGTCCGCCGCCTGGTCCGCCGCTGCACCCGAGTTGGGCGGCGGCGGTCGGCCAGGATGCCTGGGGCACATGGGCCGAGTTCACCTTGGGTCACACGCCACAGCGGTTTCGGCTGGTCCCGGTGGGCGAGTTTCAAATGGGCTCACCCGCCAGCGAGCCGGGCCGCAAGCAGGACGAACTGCCACGGCGTGTCTGCGTCGAGACGCCGTTCTGGCTGGCCAATACCGCTTGCACCCAGGCGCTGTGGCTGGCTGTCACCGGCCAGATCCCCAGCCATTTCCGCGGCGCCGATCTGCCGGTGGAGCAGGTGAGCTGGGACGCGGTGAACACGCGGTTTCTCACGGAACTCAACCGCCGCTTGCCGGGGCTGAATGCTGCGCTGCCAACCGAGGTGCAGTGGGAGTACGCCTGCCGCGCCGGGACGGACACCGCCTTCCACTGGGGCGACGGGCCGATTCCGCCGGACCGCGCCCACCACGAATTCCGTTCGCCGCGCCAGACGGTACCGGTGGACCTGTTCGAACCCAACACCTGGGGGCTCTACCAGATGCACGGCAACGTCATGGAGTGGTGTGCCCAGACCGGCCAGAGCGACCGCAGCGAGGACCGGGTGGCGCGCGGCGGGGCGTGGAACACCAATGCCCGCACGCTGCGCTCGGCGTGCCGCATCGCGCGCAGCCGCTCCTCGGCGCGCAACGACCTGGGGTTCCGACTGGCCGTGCCCGTCGGCTGAACACCAATCCTCACCGATTCGGCGCGCGTTCCTTCGTAACATCCGGCATCAGCACCGAACCCCCGGGAGACCCGATCCATGCCTGACCAGATCCGCCTTGTCGTGTCCACGATTGCCCTGCTGGTGGCTGGCTGGCTCGGGTATGGCGTCGGGTCGGCCCGGCTGGAGAATGCGCAGGTGCAGTTGGCGGCTGTGGAAAAATCCGGCCGTGTCGCGCTGGCCGAGCAGACCACCGCCCGCCAGCAGCTCGCCGACGCACTCCAGGCCCAGCAGGCCGAACACGAAACGCGCCTGGCCGCCCAGCGCAAGACCTTCGACGAGCAGAAGGTCGAGATGGCCGAGGCCTTCGACGAGGTGCAGGAGCGGCTGGTCGCGCTCAGCGGCCAGCGCCAGTCGAACGATGCGGAACTGAAGCGTGTGCGCCTGGACCTGGCCGCCGCCAGCATCGGACCGGCACGCGAGGAATTGAACCGCCGCGAGGCCCGTCTCGTCACCTTGCAGGGCCAGATCCAGCGGCTGCAAGCCGGGCTGAACTGCCTGCAGGCCCCTGTGCCGGACGATGCCGTGACCAAGCTCAACCGCGTGAACGCCAGCCGCTCGGCGGCCCGGTGACCAGGATGACGACGATGACCCGTTTCTGCTGCTGCCTGCTGGCTGTGGTCGCCCTGACCGGCTGTGCCACACATCCCGTCGCGCAGGTGCCCGCCTCGCTCAAGTGCGAGCCCGCCGCGGCCCTGCTGGCGCCGTGTGCAGTACCTGTCGCGCTGAAGGCTGGTCTGACCTACCGCGAGATGCTGGACGCACACCTGGCGGACCGCCAGCAGCTCCAGCGCTGCGCCGCGCAGCAGGACGATCTGCGGCGCTCGGTGAACACCTGCAATGCGCGGATCGACGCGCACAACGCGGAGCTGCTGAAGGCGGGCAAGAAGTCGTGAGGGCGCAAGACCCCGCTGTGTGACAATCCGCGCCGTGGAGCCAGCCAGACCGCCGCTGGTGCTAGTTGCCGAAAGGCCGCACTGGAGGAAGGTCCGGACTGCA
>JBEANV010000316.1:0-3525 GCA_041165285.1 Pseudomonadota bacterium
GCTGCAATTCGGCCAGCGCCCGTTCGCTTTCATGGCCGATGAAGGGCTCGGTCTCGACAACGACGCTGGCCTGCACCAACCGGTCGATCAGCCGCGCGTGCAGATCCCGGGACCACGGCGCGCGGCCGTAACGGGCCTGGCTGGCCTCGTCGATCATCACCAGAGCCACTTCGGAGGAGGGCGCCGGCGCCATGCGGCTGGTGATGGCGCGGTCGAAGAGCCACTGCTGCGGCGACAGGGCCAGGTCGGTGGTGGCGTGCAGCAGACCGGCCAAACCCAGGAACAACAAAGCCCAGGCCCTGTCCTGTTTCCAGAAGATGGGGCGTGGGCTGATCATGGTGGTCGGACGCGGTATGTGCAGTATCGGTCCGACAGTATCGCAGTGCCGGAGACTTCTCCGGCACCGTGGAGCGCGTCAGACCGTTTGTTCGTCCGCGCTCTTGCTGGCTTCCTGGCGCTTGGCGAGCTGTTTGCCTACCACCACCACCGCCGCAGCGAAGAACAGGCTGATCGGAATCTCCAGGTTGTGCAGGTGCTGGTGGACCCAGTCGGTGATCGACGGATCGGTCATGGCCATCTCGGCGGCAACGAATCCCAGCAGGCCAGCACCGACCGTGATGATGATCGGGAAGCGCTCCATCAGGTGCAGCAGCATGGTGCTGCCGAAGATGATCAGCGGGATCGACAGGCCCAGGCCGGCGATCAGCAGCGGGATGCGTGCTTCGAGCGGGGCGCTGTCGGCGGCGGCGGCGACGGCGATGACGTTGTCCAGGCTCATCACCAGATCGGCGACCAGGATGGTGCGGATGGCCGTGCCCAGGCTGGAGCTGGCCTTGATGTCGCCCTCACCATCACCTCCTGAGAGCAACTGCACGCCAATCCACAGCAGCAGCACGGAGCCGATCAGCTTCAGGAAGGGGTATTGCAGCAATTGCACCGCGAACAACGTCAGCACGACCCGGAGCACGATGGCTGCGCCGCTGCCGCCGAGGATGGCGGCGCGCTGCTGCTTGGGTGGCAGGCCGCGGGCGGCCAGCGCGATCACTACGGCGTTGTCGCCGGAGAGCAGGATGTTGACCCAGATGATTTTCATCAGGGCGATCCAGATGGTGGAGTCGGCTAGGTTCATGTCGGTGTCGAATAGGGTTGAACTACGGAGTGTCCGGTGTCATGCGCGGATCGTCAGTGCGTGAAATTACGAATCTGCATGCCGGTCTGCCGTGGGGCGGATGATTTTGACAGGGTCCGCAGTGGAACTCCCGTGTGCATGCCTTCTCAACACCATAGCCAAGCAGTACCATTGCTGCGCAGTGCCGGTCCCACGGGCACATCACCATCCAAGACGGAGAAAACACACATGGCAACTGCCAAGAAGGCCGCCGCGAAGAAGGCCCCCGCACCAGTAGTCGAAGTGGCTGCTGCTGCACCTGTTGCAGCACCGGTGGTCGAAGCCCCCGCGGCCGAGGTCAAGAAGCCCAATGCGGCCTTCATGAAGCCGATGACCCCTTCGAAGCTGCTCGCAGCCGTGGTCGGCAAGGGCACGATGCCCCGCACCGAAGTCACCAAGAAGGTCTGGGAATACATCAAGCAGCACAACCTGCAAGATCCCGCCAACAAGCGCATGATCAACGCCGACAAGAAGCTCAAGGCGATCTTCGGCAAGGACCAGGTCTCGATGTTCGAGATGACCAAGCTGATCAGCAACCAGCTCTCCTGAGGTGTCCTGAGTCACCCAAAAGCCCGGCACAGCCGGGCTTTTTTGTGTCCGGGGCGTCAGAGGCCCAGGTTTTCCTCGACACCGAGGTGAACGTTCATCGACTGCACCGCCGCGCCGCTGGCGCCCTTGCCGAGGTTGTCCAGCCGTGCCATCAGCAGCACCTGCTCGCCATTGGCGAACACGAACAGATCGACCCGGTTGGTGTCATTGCAGCCCTGCACGTCGAAGAAACCGCCTTCCATCGTCGCCGGGTCGTTGAGCGGCATCACGCGCACGAAGGGCTCGCCCGCGTAGTGCTCGGCGAAGGCGGCGTGCAGCCGCTCTGCTGTCGCGCCGGGTGCCAGTTGCGCGCGGTGCAGCGGGATCGTCACCGACAGCCCCTTGTAGAAGTTGCCGACCACCGGCACGAAGACCGGCTTGATCGTCAGCCCCGTGTGGGTCATCATTTCCGGGATGTGCTTGTGCGCCAGCCCCAGCGCGTAGGGGCGTGGCGATTGCAGCTTCACGTCGCCGCCCGCCTCGTACTGCTCGATCATCTTCTTGCCGCCGCCTGAGTAGCCGGTCAGCGACGTGGCGCTCACTGGCAACGCGGCGGGCACCAGTCCGGCATCGACCAGCGGGCGCATCAGCAGGATGAAGGCGCTGGCGTGGCAGCCCGGGTTGGCGATGCGCTTGGTGGCGCGCAGTTGTTCGCGCTGGCCCGGCGCCAGCTCCGGCAGGCCGAAGGCCCAGCCCGGCACGGTGCGGTGCGCGGTGCTGGCGTCGATCAGGCAGGTGTTCGGGTTCGTGATCAGCGCGGCGGCCTCGACCGCGGCGGCATCCGGCAGGCACAGGAACGCGACATCGGCCGCGTTGAGCAGACGGGCGCGCTCGGCGGCGTTCTTGCGCTGGTCTGGCGCGATGCGCAGCACCTCGATGTCGGCGCGGCTGGCCAGATACTCGTGGATGCGCAAGCCCGTCGTGCCTTCCTGACCATCGACAAACACTGCATGCTTCATGGGGAAATCCTTGTTGACCCGTGGAACACGAAAGAATACGGCATGGACATGACGATGAACACCTCTGATGCCTCCGATGCCTTGAGCACCCTGGCCGGCTGGCATGTGTTGCTGCTGCCCGGTTGGCTCGGCTCGGGCGAAGGCCACTGGCAGACGCGCTGGGCGACATTGCACGGTTTCGAGACGGTCGAGCAGGACGACTGGACCTGGCCGCGCCGTGGCGACTGGATGGCGCGGCTCGACGAGGTGCTTCTGACGGGGCCGGACCGTCGCCCGGTGGTGCTGGTCGCGCACAGCCTGGGCTGCCAGCTCGTGGCGGCGTGGGCTGCACACAGTCGCCACACGGGCCGTGTCCAAGGTGCGCTGCTGGTGGCGCCGCCCGACACCGAGCGCGCCGACATGCCGCCGCAGTTGCACAACTGGCGCCCGATTCGCCGCAGCCGGTTGCCCTTCGCGGCGGTGGCGGTGGTGTCGTCGAACGATCCGTACTGCGCACCGGACCGAGCCGCCGGACTGTGCGCGGACTGGGGGGTCACGTCCGTGGACGCGGGGCCGCGTGGCCACCTCAACGACGATTCCGGGCTGGGTGACTGGCCGGAAGGGCTGGCACTGGTGACGGGATTGGTGGCCGCACTGGTGAATGCCCCCAGCGTTCAGCCCTGAAACCACACCAATATCGCGGACAATCGCCGGATGGTCACCAAGAAGCCCAAAGGTCTCGGTCGCGGTCTGGAAGCCCTGCTCGGGCCGCAGGTCAGCGACACCACTCCACAGCCCGGCGGCAAGGAGAGGCATCCCGGTGCCGTTCAG
>JBEANV010000317.1:0-2712 GCA_041165285.1 Pseudomonadota bacterium
GGCAGGCCGCCCTGCACGCCGCCCACCAGGCTCTTGGCAAAGTCGACCAGGCGGCGGCTGATGCCACCGGTTTCCATCAGGTTGCCGGCCAGGATGAAGAAGGGGATGGCCGCCAGCGGGAACTTGTCGATGGCGGTGAACATCTCCTTGGGCACGAGGATCAGCCGCGCCGGTTCGAACAGCGCGATGCCCAGCACGGCCGCGCCGCCGATGGACACCGCGATGGAGAGGCTGAAGGCAAACGCCAGCAGCATCGTGATGAGCAGGGTCAGGGACATGGTGTTGGCCGGTGGTGGAGGCTCATCGGGCGCTCATTGCGCGTTGTCCAGCTCTTCGTTGAGCGGGTCGAGGTGGTTGGCGATCACGGCCAGCATCGCCAGCGCGGCACCCACCGGCAGCGCGGCGTAGGCCCAGCCCATGCTCAGCTCCAGGCTGGCGAAGGTCTGGAAGCGCACCCGCTCGACCAGGTTGATGCCGAACCACGTCAGCACCGACAGGTAGGCCAGCGCCGTCAGCGTGATGGTCCAGCGCACCACCTGGTGCCACATCCCGGTGGCCGTGCGCAGCATCAGGTCCACCGACACCAGCGCGCCCCGCCGGAACGCCACCACCGTGCCGAGCATCACCATCCAGATCAGCAGCCGGCGCATGACCTCCTCGGTCCACACCGACGGCTGCGACAGGACGAAGCGCGTCAGCACCTGCCACAGCCCGAGCGCGCTGATGACCGCCAACAGCGCACAGGCCAGGGTCCACGTCAGGCCGGTGACCCGGCGGTCGAGAGCAAGCAGGGTGTCGCGCATGGGGGTGTCGTCCTGCTCGGCTTACTTCACGGCCTGGATGGCGGCGATCTTGTCCGCGCCGAACTCCTTGGCGAAGTTCGCGTAGGCCGGGCCGACCGCCTTGCGGAAGCTGGCGCCGTCCACCTGCTCGACCACCTGCATCCCGTCCTTCTTCAGTTGCGCGATGCCGGTCGCCTCGTCGTCATTCACGCGCTTGCGCTGCGCGGTGGCGGCCTTGGCGGCAGCGTCGGTGAAGACCTTCTTGTCGGCGGCCGACAGCGCCTCCCAGACCTTGGGCGTCAGCAGCAGCACGGCGGGCGAATAGACGTGGCCGGTGAGCGAGAGGTGTTTCTGCACCTGCGCGAACTTGGCCGAGAGGATCACGGGGATCGGGTTCTCCTGGCCATCGACCGTGCCCTGCTGCAGCGCGGTGAACAGCTCGGGGAAGGCCATCGGCGTGGGCAGGATGCCGAAGGTGCGGTAGCCCTCCATGTGGACCTTGTTCTCCATCGTGCGCATCTTCAGGCCCGACGCGTCGGTGGCCGACAGGATCGGGCGCTTGCTGTTGGTCATGTGCCGGAAGCCGTTTTCGGTCCAGGCCAGCCCGATCAGGCCCTTGGCGGGCATCTTCTTCAGGATGTCCTGCCCGATCGGCCCGTCCATGACCTTGCGGGCGTGGTCGTAGTCGCGGAACAGGAAGGGGATGTCCACGATCTTGGTGTCCGGGACGAAGTTGCCGAGCGGGCCGGTGGAGGTGTTGACCAGGTCCTGCGTGCCGAGCTGCACCGCCTCGATCATCTCGCGCTCGCCGCCGAGGGCGGAGCTGGGGAAGTGCTGGCAGGTGTAGCGGTTCGAGGTGCCCTTGGCGATCTCGTCGCAGAACACCGTGGCGCCGACGCCGTAGTGCGAGTCCTTGGGCACCGAGTAGCCGATCTTCAGCACGGTGTCAGCGGTGGCGGCGGTCGGGGCCATCGCGGCGGCGGCCAGGGCGGCCAGCGCGGCCGAGCGGAGGGTCGAGGAACGGGTCATGGCTTGTCTCCTGTTGGTGGGTCGTCGAGATCAGGTGATGCGGCGGATGCTGTCGGCGATCTCGTCGTGCGTGAACACCTGTTTCCAGTCGTCGCGCATCAGGCGCGGCTTGCCGAAGGTGATGGCCTTGTTGCAGGCGTCGGAGAACTGCCCCGGGATCTGCTTGAAGATCACCGCCGACAGGATGGTCATGTGGCCGAGCAGGAAATCGCGTGCGCAGTCGGCTGGCACGCCGCGGGCGACCACCTCGTCCATCGCCTCGCGCATCACGTCAAGCAGCGTGGCGCACACCGTCTCCGACAGGCCGGGCTCCAGCAGCGCCATCTGCTCCACCGTCACGCGGTAGGAGCGCAGGATCGGCTGGTAGATGGCCTTGGCGATCGCTTCACCGAGGTCGAAGGCGGATTCCGGGCCTTGCATCAGCGCGCTGACGATGGACTGGGGGGCGGTCGCGCCGCCGAAGTAGTCGGGCGCGCCGGGGGTGTGGACCTCGGGGCTGAAGATCGTCGGGTGGCAGGGGTGGGCGACGAAATACACCAGGTCCGGGCGGGCGGGCAGGTGGCCGGCGAAGGGGGCGGCGGCGTCGAGTGTCATCACCATCGTGCCGGGGACGAGCTGCGGGGCGATCTCGGCGGCGAGCCGGCCGATCAGGGTGTCCGGCACCGCCAGGATCACCACGTCCGCGCCGTCCAGCGCCACCGAGACCGGCAGGCAGTCGAAGCCGCATTCGTCCTTCAGCCGCTGCTGGCCGACCGCACTCGGCTCCACATGGCGGACCTCGAAGTCCGAACCCTTGAGATTGCGCGACAGGCGCACGCCCATCTTGCCGCCGGCGCCGAACAGCGCGATTGTGGTCATGCGGGACACCTCTGCGATGCGGGTGGGTGGGTGGGCCATCCGG
>JBEANV010000318.1:0-5299 GCA_041165285.1 Pseudomonadota bacterium
TGTGCGAGCAGGACGACCTGGCCGCGCTGATGCCCACGGGCGGCACGACCGGCCTGCCCAAGGGGGTGATGCTGACGCACCGCAACCTGTGCACGTCGATCACCTTCTCGATCATCAACGCCACCTACCAGCCGCAAGACGCCATCGTCAACCTCGCGGCGGCGCCGATGACCCATTCCGCCGGCTTCCTGTCGCTGCCGGCCACGGCGCGCGGCGGCACCGTCGTCGTGCTGACCAAGCCCGACCCGGCGGCGTTGCTCGACACCATCGAGCAGCACGGCGTGACCGAGCTGTTCCTGCCTCCCACGGTGATCTACCGCCTGCTGGAGGCACCGGGCATCCGCCAGCGCAAGCTGTCATCGCTGCGCTACTTCATGTACGGTGCGGCGCCGATGTCGGTCGGCAAGCTCAAGGAGGCGCTGCAGGTCTTCGGCCCGGTGATGTTCCAGGGCTACGGGCAGACCGAGGCCCCCGGCGGCATCGCGATCCTGCGCCCCGGCGACCACTTCGTGGACGGACAGGTCGCTCCGGACGAGCGCCTGTCCGCCTGTGGCCTGCCGTCCGTGCTGAACGCGCTGGCGATCATGGACGACGAGGCCAGGCCGCTCCCGCAAGGCCGCAGCGGCGAGATCTGCGTGCGCGGCGACATCGTCATGAAGGGCTATTACAAGCAGCCCGACAAGACGGCCGAGACCATCATCGACGGCTGGCTCCACACCGGCGATGTCGGCCACCTGGATGCACAAGGCTACCTGCACATCACCGACCGCAAGCGCGACGTGATCATCAGCGGCGGCTTCAACGTCTACCCGAGCGAGGTCGAGCAAGTGCTGTGGACCCATCCCGCCGTGCTGGACTGCGCCGTGATCGGCGTGCCGGACGACAAGTGGGGCGAGGCGGTGAAGGCCGTCGTCGAACTCAAGCCGCAGTCCCAGGTCGGCGCCGAGGAGCTGATCGCCCTGTGCAAGGAGCGGCTCGGGTCCGTGAAGGCCCCCAAGAGCGTCGATTTCGTGCCCCTGCTGCCCCGCAGCCCGGTGGGCAAAGTCCTCAAGAAGGACATCCGCGCGCCCTACTGGCACAAGGCCGAACGCCGCATCTGATACCGCCATGACCATGACATTTCCTCGCGTCAACCGCCAATGGGTGCTGTCCCGACGCCCCGAGGGCGCGGTACAGCCCAGCGACTTCCGTTACCAGGAAGCGCCGATTCCCGTGCCTGCCGAGGGCGAGGTGCTGGTGCGCACGCTGTACTTCGGCTATGACGCCAGCCAGCGCATCTGGCTGACGGAACATGGCGGCTACATGCCACCCGTCCAGATCGGCGAGCCGATGCGCTCCATGGGCATTGGCCAGGTCATCGCCTCGCGCGACCCGGCCTACGCCGTGGGCGACCTGGTGGAGGGGTTCATGGGCTGGCAGGACTGCGTGCTGGCCCGCAACGATGGCCCGATGCCCTTGCGCGTGCTGCCTCCGGCCGACTACCCGCTGTCGTGGAACCTCGGCGTCTTCGGCGTGGCCGGACTGACCGCGTACTTCGGAGCCACTGACGGCTTGAAGGTGAAGCCGGGTGACGTGGTGGTGGTGTCTGCCGCGACGGGCGCCACGGGTTCGCTCGTGGGCAAGATCTGCAAGGCGCTGGGGGCCAGAACGGTCATCGGCATTGCCGGCGGGGCAGACAAGTGCCGCTGGGTCGTCGAACAGGCGGGCTACGACGCCGCGATCGACTACCAGCAGGAAGACATCGGCCAGCGGCTCGACGCCTTGTGCCCGCAGGGTGTCGATGCCTACTTCGACAACGTGGGCGGCGACATGCTGGACACGCTGCTGCTGCACATGGCGCCCCGCGGGCGCATCCTGATCTGCGGGGCCATGTCCTCCGGCTACACCGACGTGAAGCTGCAAGGCCCGAGCAACTACATGCGGATCTGCACCCACATGCTCACGGTGCAAGGCATCCTGCTGTTCTTCTACCGCGACCAGATGGCCGAGGCGGCGGCGCAGCTTGCCCGCTGGGTGGCTGAAGGGTTGCTGCATGTGGAAGAGCATGTCGTGGAAGGCTTCGAGCAGGCGCCTGCCCTGCTGCCCACGATGTTCACCGGCAAGCGCCCCGGAAAACTGGTGCTCAAAGTCGGGGAGCTGTCATGACCCGCCAGGATGACCAGCGCCCTGCAGTGGTCGTGACCGGCGTGTCCAGCGGCATCGGCCTGGCGATTGCCGAGGATTTGCTGGAACGCGGCCACCAGGTGTTCGGCAGCGTGCGCAAGCTGGCGGATGCGCAGGCGTTGACAGCACGCTGGGGCGAGCAGTTTGTGCCCCTGGTATTCGATGTCACCGATTCGACCGCACTGCCAGGCGTGGTGGCGCAGGTGCAGACCTGCCTCGGTGGGCGTGGACTGCGGGCCCTTGTGAACAACGCTGGCATCAGCCTGAGCGGGCCGTTGATGCACCAGCCGCTGAGCGAAGTGCGCCAGGTCTTCGAGGTCAATGTGTTCGGCTTGCTGGCGGTGTCCCAGGCGTTCCTGCCCTTGCTGGGTGCGCGCAAGGGGGCCGGCCAGCCGCCGGGGCGCATCGTCAACATCGGGTCGGTGTCCGGGGCCATCACCGTGCCGTTCATGGGGGCGTACTCCGGCGCGAAGCACGCGGTCGAAGCGTTCACCCAGGCCCTGCGCCGTGAACTCATCCCCTATGGCATCCAGGTGTCGGCGGTGGAGCCGGGTTTCATCCGGTCGAACCTGTTCGACAAGAACGCCGCGCACGTCCAGCGAAGCGGCTACGAGTCCACCGACTACGCCCCGCTGTGGGCGCAGTTCAATGCGTCCTTGCAGGCGAGCGAAGCCAAAGCCAAGCCGGCCTCGCTGGTGACGCAGGCCGTGCGCCATGCGATCGAGTCACCCAAGCCCCGCACCCGCTACCCGCTGGATGCGATCTGGACCCTTGGGCGCGTCCTGCCGGATCGGATGTTCGACAAGCTGATTTTCAAGGCGTTGGGCATGGATCAGCTGGTCCAGGGCAAACCCTTCGTGCAACCGACGGATTAACCGGCACGACGCCTGTGGCCTGTTTGCTGAGTCATGCGTTGATCGGTGCCTCCGTGACCATCGACCAGGTATTCGAGGCATCTGTTGGCGCGGTACACGGATTGCGGCAGGTGGAGTTCACCTTGCTGCAGTTGATCGCCCGAAACCCGGGTGTCAACCAGAAGCAGCTTTGCGAGGCGGTGGGCCTGTCCGCACCTCGGATGACGCTCGTGCTGGACCGAATGCTGGACCGCAGGCTGATCGGACCCTCTCCTGTTTCTCATGACCGGCGCTGTCGATGTGTCGAGCTGACCCAGCAAGGGCATGCACTCGCACTGGAAACCCACAGGAGCCTGTTGCAGGGCGAGGCCCAGACATTGCCGCTCACCTGTGGTGAACGAGAGTTCCTCTGCGAACTGCTTCACCGGATTGGACGACGCAGGTCCGAGCAGAACCACGCGCTGCAGCAGCCCCATGTGGCGTCCAGATTTCATTCACCAGAACCCCGTCGATTGCAACCATGCATGCCTACATCCCCTACGGCGCCTATTGGTCCACCCCGTTCGCCAAGTGGCAGGGTTCGATTGCACAGGTGAATCCCCTGACGCTGGTGGCCCGCACGGGTCAACGCGCCCTGGCGGACCAGCAGTTTCCGACCGAAGCCATTGACCTGGCGATCCTGGGACTCACCAATCCCTACAAGGGCAGCTTCTATGGTCTGCCGTATGTCACGGGTCTGATGGGCCTGGACGGTGTGGCGGGACCGACCGTGCAGCAGGCGTGTGCCACCAGCGTGCGTGCCATGCAGATGGCCGCGCAGGAAGTGGTGTGCGGCACGGCCTCGTGCGCACTGCTGCTGATGGCCGACAAGCAGTCCAACGGCCCGGTCGTGCATTACCCGGACCCCACCGGCACAGGGGGCTATGGCATCACCGAGCACTGGGTACCGGACAACATGGCCCGCGACCCCTACGCCGGGCAGTCCATGCTGGACACCGGCGAGAACGTGGCGCGCCGCTACGGCATCACGACAGCCGAGCAACATGCCCTCAAGCTGCACCGCTACGCGCAATACACCGCCGCGCTGGCCGATGACCGTGCCTTTCAGCGCCGCTACATGGTGGACGTGCCGCTCACCGACCGCAGTGGCCGCAAGTCGCTCGGCACGCTGAGCGCCGACGAAGGCATCTTTCCCACCACGGCGGAAGGTCTGGCCAAGCTCAAGCCGGTGCGCGAGGGCGGCACCATCACGTTCGGCGCACAGACACACCCGGCCGACGGCAATGCCGGCGCCATCGTCACCACACGCGACCTCGCCCGCCAGGTGAGCCGCGACGCGGGCATCGAGATCGAGCTGCTGAGCTTCGGCATGGGCCGTGTGGAGAAGAGCCACATGCCGATGGCCCCGGTGCCGGCCACCCGCCAGGCGCTGCAGCGCGCGGGTCTGGACATCGCCCAGATGGACGCCATCAAGACGCACAACCCGTTCGCGGTGAACGACATCGCGCTGTCGCGTGACCTCGGCTTCCCGTGGGAGCGGATGAACCAGTACGGCAGCTCGATCATCTGGGGCCATCCCCAGGCGCCCACCGGCTTGCGCGGCGTGATCGAGCTGATCGAGGAACTCGCCCTGCGCGGCGGCGGCACCGGCCTGTTCACGGGTTGTGCGGCCGGTGACACCGGTCTGACCGTGGTGCTGCAAGTGCGCGACACACGCCGCGCCTGACCGCGACAACCACGCAACCCGCGCCCCGAATCCACCCCAGCAGGACCAGCAGGAACCGCCCCATGAAAGTCATCACCGCCGACGAAGTCGGTGCCCTGATCCCGGACGACGCCACCATTTTTCTGGGTGGCCTGGCCGTCTCCAGTCTGCCGGAAGAGGTGTTGCAAGGTCTTGAGCGCCATTTCCTGGCCACCGGCCACCCCCGCATGCTGAGCACCTGGGCCTGTGGCGCCGTGGGCAACTCCGGCGAGGCGGGCATGAAGCACTTCGCGCACGCCGGCATGGTTCGCCGCGTCGTGGCGGGCCACTTCGGCCAGACCGGCAAGGAGATGATGAAGATGGTCTTCGACGGCGAGGTCGAAGCCTACAACTTCCCGCAAGGCTCGCTGTCACACCTCACCCGCCAGACCGCTAACCGTTCGCCCGGCGTGCTCACCCAGGTGGGGCTGGGCACCTTCGTGGATCCGCGACAGGAAGGTGGCCGCATGAACAGCCGCTCCACCGAACCACTGGTCAAGCTGGTGGAGTTCGAGGGTCAGGAGTGGCTGTACTACCC
>JBEANV010000319.1:0-5569 GCA_041165285.1 Pseudomonadota bacterium
GAGCAGCGCCTTGTGCTCTTCGCTGTTGCCGGTGACGTCGACCTGCAGCAGCAGCATGCGGTCCAGCTTCGGCTTGACGCGCGCATCGCTGAAGGTGAGCGCCTCCATCTCCTTGCAGGACACGCACCAGTCGGCATAGAAATCGAACAGCACCGGCCGACCGGCCGTGCGCACGGCCGCGTCCAGCTCTGCCACGGTCCGGATGCGACGGAACACGACGCCATCACCGGGTGTGGGGTGCCGGGAGATCCCCGGTGCCTCGGCGGTCTTCCCAAACGACAGAACCGGCAGCACCGGCCACACCATCCACACCGCGACCGCCAGCAGCAGCACGCCAAAGCCGCGCTTCACCCATTCCATCCACGCGCCCGCCCTGGGCAGCAGCGAGCCCGCCGACAAGCCCACGAGCAGCAGCGGCACACTCATGCCGCACGCCATGGCGAAGAGCGCGACACCACCGAGCACCACGTCGCGCGTCTGGCTGATGTAGACCAGCGCACCCGCCAGCGGCGCAGCCACGCACGGCCCGACGATCAGCGCCGAGACACCGCCCATGACAAACACCCCGCCGTAGCGGCCGCCTTCCACCTGGCTGCTGGCCATGTGGAGGCGGGTCTGCCACGACGCCGGAATCTGCAACGCGTAGAACCCGAACATCGACAGCGACAAGGCCACCAGCACCAGCGCGAAGGCACCCAGCACCCACGGCGTCTGCAGCGCAGCCGCCAGACCTTCCCCGGCGAGGCCCGCCGCCACACCCATCGCGGTGTAGACCAGCGCCATGCCCAGCGCGTAGGCGGCCGACAGCGCCAGCCCGCGACGGCGAGACCCGGCACCACCTTGCCCCAGGATGATCGACGACAGGATCGGCACCATCGGCAGCACACACGGCGTGAACGACAGCAGCACCCCCGCCAGTGCAAACATCCCCGCCACGGCCCAAAGACTGCCCGAACGCAACACGGTGCCGAAACGGTCGAGCACGCTGTCCGATTCGGCGGGCGCTGCCACCGTGCTTCCAGCTGCGCCAAGGGGCGAATCGCCCAGCGGGTCTGCAGTCAGAACCCGCACCTCGCGCAACGCACCCGCCTGGGTGCGCACCTGCAACTGGTGGACCTGCGGCGGGTAGCACAGGCCCTTGTCGGCACAGCCCTGGTGGGTCACCACCAGCGTGAACTGTGCCGGTGCGGACAGCACGTTCAGCGGCACCTCCAGACTGCCGTGGTAGATCTCCACGTCCTTCTGGAAGGTTTCATCGAACTTCACCACCCCGGCCGGAAACACCGGCGGTGACAGCGCGACGTCCGGCCCGACCGAGCGCACCTCGAAGCGCTCTCGGTACAGGTAGTAACCGGGTGCGACCTGGAAGTGCAGCAACAAGGTCCGGTCGTCCCCGACGCGTGCGGTCAGCCGGAAGGCCTGTTCGGGATCGAGGAATGCATCGGCAGCCAGGGCCGTGTCGAGGCTGAACAGCGCCAGCAATCCAGCCAGCAGATACCTCCACACCGCCGACCGGACGGTGGGACGTCCAACACGCCGTGGCGCCATGCCTGGGTAACAAATCATCTTCATGCGATGAAGCCTAACCTACCGCCAGTGTGCCTTGCGGAAACCCGGATTTCCGCGCGCCAAATCAAGTTCAGGGCAACCCGGTTCATGGGGAGCCAAACCCCCGGACAGGCGCTGTAGCACAGCACCGATTCACATGCCTTCACACTGTGTTCACACTCCCGCGTGCATTTTCACTGAAACGATCACAAAATCCAGCATTTCAAGATTTCATTTCCGTCAACACCCCTGCCGACAGAATGCTTCCATTTCATGCACTTTCACGCAAACTCAGGCCATAACCAGCTTCAGCGACTACAGTAGCGATGCCAAAACCCTCCATTCCGCACTGCCACGTCACGCGATGAACATGCTCAAGAGCCTCTTCGGCGATCTGACCCCACTGCGTGAGCGCGACGCCTCGACCCGCACCGGCAGCAAGGCCGCAGCGCATGAAACCGAGCAGCCCGAGTTCGCATCCACGGCGGTCATGGGCCACGAGGGCGACCAGGCCGACTCGGAAGCAGACGCCGGCGCACGCCACCACGACGACCTGCTGGTCAACGGCTCGCCCGCCCAGGCCATGCGGGCCCACTTCGCCGGCAGCCGCAAGGACACCTTCGTGCGGCAGAAGCTCATCACCGTGTGTGACCCCTCGCACATGTGGGCAGCCTCGGTGATCCGGGCGCTTGCCGATGCCAGCGGACAACCGATCGAGCGCCTGAGCCTGCGCGACCAGGCCAGCCTCAACCTGATGGCCACCATCGAACGCACCACCCTGCCCCGGCGCACGGACGACACGCTCAAGATCTACCACGCCGACATCCAGGCCGAAGGGGGTGACGCGGCCGAGGTGCAGATGGCGCTGATGGAGCGCTCGGACCTGTCGGTGGTGATCATCGGCCCTATGGCGCCCTCCGCCATCGACGACATGCTGACCGACCTGCACAGCGCCACCCAGAGCCTGTACTGGCAGTGCCGCAACCTGCTGTTCATGCTGCCGGTGGGCGCGGGCTGGATGGTGCAGAAGATCAACCGGATGGACTGGCCCGCGCAGGTGCGCATCGAGACGATGTGCGAGCCGTTGACCAGTGCCAGCGCGGTGTGGAACCGCATGCTGGCCTACTGGCAGCGGCTGCGCTCGGAACAGGCCGCATCGCCGTCCGCCGCGGCCGCGCCCCTGACGCCCGCGCCAGGCAGTGCGCCGATGCCGCTGTCCGACGCGGCGCAATCGAGCGCCCCGGCCCAGCCGGCCGCCCGACAGTCCACGCTGTTCGTGGCCCCGCCAGAACCCGCCAGCGAGGCGGATGCCGAAGCGGCCGAGCCTGGCAGGACGCCGGTGCATCCGCGGCGGGCGCTGGCGGTACTGGACGAACTGACGGTGCTGGACGGCCTGATCTTCGTGGCGCTGGTCGATGGCAACACCGGGCTGGTCAAGGCCAGCCCGGCGCGCGGGCCGGACATCGACCGTGCGGCATTGGCTGCCTCGGAAATCTGGAAAACCCACCGCCGCACCCTGCGCCAGTTGGGACATTCCCGCCCCGGCGACCCGCTGGAAGAGATACTGGTCACCGCCGGAAGCCGATACCATATTCTCAGGACGCTGCGCGCCCATCCGGACCTGTTCATTCTGGCGGTACTGGACAAGCTGCGCAGCAATCTGGCGATGACGCGCTACCGCATCATGGAGGCACAGCAGGTGCTGATGTGATCCGGTTTCAACCTTCGACACCATGCTCAGCCTGAAATTCAAGCGCACTCCCCCTCCGACCGATGCCTCTTCGCCCCAGGATGATCCTCGAAGTGCGGCCTGGGCCGGCCCCAGCAGCCTGCCCGCCGATCCGCCCACCACCGTGCCCGTGAGCACCCGCGAGCTGCGCACCCGCGCCGAGATGCCCAGCGCGCCCCCGCTGCAGACGCTGTTCTCACGCGACTCGGCGCAGCCGCAGCAGACCGTGGCCGTGTGGGATCCTGCCGGCAGCTGGCCCGGGTTCTCGATCGCCCAGCTCGCGCTGGCCGCGCATGGCCGCATCAGCGAGATCTCGCTGATGCAGGAACAAGGCACCGAGCCGGTCGCCCTGCTGCGCAGCACGGTGCTGCCGACGCCGTCCGGGCAGTCGCTTGGCGTGATCGAGGTAGACGCCTCGTTCGCGGACAACCGCGGCCTCAGTGTCGCGCTGACGCTGCTGGAACAGGCGGACCGCTCCGTCATCCTGGCAGGTGCCAATGGCGACAAGGACTTGATCCGGCGCATCAACGACTTCGTGCGTGCGGACGCCTGGCGCGGGCCCTCCTTGCTGCTGGTGTCGCCCGCGGACAAACCCAGCCGGGCCGACCGGCTGCGCCGTGCCACCTGGCCGCGCGGCATGAAGATGCATGTGCTGGAGCTGTTTTCCGTCAACGACCCGGGCTGGTCGCAGCAGCTTATCTCGCTAGTGACTGGCTTCGCCAGCGGCGAGCCGACCGTTCCGGGGGCCATGGACGGACCGGCCGAGGTGGTCGCGCCCAAAGCCGGCCCGGCGCCCGCGGCCGCTGCACCACCGAAGGCGGCATCGGCGCCAGTTCAGCCTCCCGCTGCCGCTGCGCCAGTCGCTGCTTCCGCGGCGCCCCCCCCCGCCAGACCGGCCGCTGCCACCCCAGTCCGACCGCCAGTCACCCCACCGGCGCCCGCCGTTTCGCCTGCGCTGGCACCGCTGGCGGTGTCCTCGGCGCTGCCCGACGTGTCCGCCACCGTGATGCACCGCGTGCTGCGGGTGCTGTCGATGGGCGTGGGCGTGACGGCGTGCGCCATCGTGGCCGTCGAGGACGCGCGCCTGCTGAGTGTGCAGACGCAAACCGAAGACCAGCTGACGCTGCTCGAAGGTGCTGCGCGGGCCGGATGTGCGCTCTGGCGGGCGCACCGCGCACTCGGCGCCGGGCAGCCGCTGCTGGAACTCTCCTGGAGCGGCCCCGCATTCCACCATCTGGCGCTGCCCGTGCCGCGCCAGCCGGGCCTGCTCATCCTTGCCTGCGTCGAGCGCGAGTTCGGCGACCTCAGTGCCGCCCGCTGGCAGATCGCCGTCGCGCGCAATCAATGGGTCTGACGCACCGCCTCCGCTACGATTCCGCCATGACCGACGTTCAATTCGACTACACCCAACAGGACGCCTCCGGCCAGAGCTGCACCGCGCACGCCTGGGCAAAGGTGCCTGCACCCCTGACCACCCAGCAGCGTGCCGCCCTCAAGGCCCGCGCCCGCGACCTGCTGCGACAGCACAACGCCGTGCTGGTCGCCCACTACTACGTGGACGGCGACCTGCAGGATCTCGCCATGGAAACCGGCGGCTGCGTCAGCGACTCGCTGGAAATGGCCCGCTTCGGCCGCGACCATGCGGCGCAGACCCTGATCGTCGCAGGCGTGCGCTTCATGGGCGAGAGCGCCAAGATCCTGTCGCCGCACAAACGCGTGCTGATGCCCGACCTGGACGCCACCTGCTCGCTCGACCTGGGCTGCCCGCCGGACGCCTTCGCCGCGTTCTGCGATGCGCACCCGGACCGCACCGTCGTCGTCTACGCCAACACCAGCGCCGCCGTGAAGGCCCGCGCCGACTGGATGGTGACGAGTTCATGCGCCGAGGCGATCGTGCGCCACCTGCATGCACAGGGAAAGAAAATCCTCTGGGCACCCGACCGCCATCTGGGCAGCTACGTGCAGCGCCAGACCGGCGCCGACATGCTGATGTGGCAAGGCGACTGCATCGTTCACAACGAATTCAAGGGCGTCGAGCTGGAATTGCTGCGCCAGGAGCATCCGCAGGCCAAGATCCTCGTCCACCCCGAGTCGCCCAAGGCGGTCGTCGATCAGGCAGACGTGGTCGGCTCCACGGCACAGTTGCTCAAGGCCGTGATGACGCTGGACGCGCCTGAGTTCATCGTCGCCACCGACAACGGCATGTTCCACCGCATGCGCCAGTCCGCCCCGACCAAGGTGCTGATCGAGGCGCCCACCGCCGGCAACAGCGCCACCTGCAAGAGCTGCGCG
>JBEANV010000320.1:0-3023 GCA_041165285.1 Pseudomonadota bacterium
CGCCTTTGTCAGTTGCCCTGGACCCGCGGCAGCAGGCAGACCAGCTCGCCATTGCGGTAGAGCGCACCGAAGCGTTGTCCGTCGAGTTCGACCGTGCCCAGGGCCACCTCTGCGCCTTCGCTGGCGCAGGCTTCGTGTGCAGCCTGATCCTGGTCCAGCTTCCGCTGGGCACGCCGCTGGCGCAGGGTCTGCAGGGACAGGCGCGGAAGCCATTGCGGAAGCAGGTGCGGGAGCCGCTGGAGGTAGGTCATGGCCGGGCTTTCATCGAGGTCAGGTCAGGGTTCTCGGGGTCTGATGGTGTTCATCGGCCGCCGGGACGGTTTTTTCATGGGGGTCATTCCGTAGATCGGTGATTTCCATGCCGCGGCGCGCTTGGAGTGCCTTGGGCAGCACGGTCCGGGCGTGACACGGGTGGGTGTCGGGTCAGGGGGAATGTTGCTCAGATGATAAACGATTGTTTATCAATCTGTGAAGACCTTTGTGGTCTGGGTCAGCGTTTCTTCTTCAGTGGCGCGATGCTCTGGCGTGTGCGGGCCCAGAGGGCGGCGTCGGCATCGACCGCGCTTGGCGGCGGCGCGGGAGGGGGGGGTGGAGCCGGCACAGGAGCCAGTACCTCGCCCAGCAGGTCGAGCAGCCGCTGGCGCGCGCGCTGCGGATTGCGGCGGTAGTAGGTCAGCACCAGCTCGGTGATGAAACGCTCGTCCTCGTCGCGCGGGGTGCTGGTCGAGGCGGGGGCTGCGACCGACGCTGCCACAGCGGACCCCTGCGGATGGTCGAGCCAGCCGGCGGGTTTGCCACAACGCTGCTCGAACTGGCGCGCCAGCCGCTCGCCGATCTGGCGAGAGCGACCCTTGATCTGGCTCCAGTAACTGGGCTGGATCTCGATGCGCTCGGCGAAGCGCCGTTCCAGTCCGCGCAGGGCGGCCGCATCGGGTGCCGCGCTCGCGGCGGTGCGCACGAATTCGTCGAAGAGGGCCAGCGCATTGAGGTAACGCTGCGTGGCGGTGTCGTGGCCGGGGGAAATCATCCCGGGATGATATGTCGCGCCGTCTCCGGAGTGCCACGGGTAGCGCAGGCGTGCGTCTGGGCCTAGCATCGGACCCATGATTCCGCTCGCTGCCGCCCCCTCGTCCGTCCGGTTGCTGCGGCCGTTGCAGCCCATGACCTGGCTGGAACGCGCCTGGCATGACATCCGTCAGGTTCCGGGCGTGAGCTTCGGCCATGGTGCCCTGCTGGCAGGACTGGGCCTGCTGCTGATGCTGATCGCCAAGGAGCGGTTCTGGGTGCTGGCGGGGTCGCTGTCGGGCTTTCTGCTGGTGGCGCCCATCCTGGCGACCGGGCTGTACGCTGTCAGTCGGGCGCTGGAGCGGGGCGAGGTTGCCGACTGGTCGACCGTGGTGGCGGTGTGGCAGTCGATGGACCGGCGGCTGGTGGTGTTCGGCGTGCTGCTGGCGGCGGCCGGCACCTGCTGGGTGATGGTCTCGGCGGCGCTGATCACGCTGTTTGCCGCCCAGCCGGTGCAGACGCCGGTCGATTTCCTGCGCCACGTGGTGGCCAACCGCGACTCGTGGCTGTTCGAGGGATGGCTGGCGTTGGGCGGGCTGCTGGCGGCGCCGGTCTTTGCGTCCAGTGTGGTGGCGATTCCGATGCTGCTGGACCGGCCGATCGGCGTCTGGGACGCGGTGCTGGGGAGCTGGCGCACGGTGCTGGACAACCCGCTGCCGATGGCGGTGTGGGCCGCGCTGGTGATGGGGTTCACGCTGCTCGGCCTGGGGGCGATGCTGGTCGGGCTGGTGTTTGTCGTGCCGATGCTCGGCCATGCGAGCTGGTACGCTTACCGGGATCTGTATCCAGCGTCTGCCTGACGTATCCCGCCATGTTCGGCTACAACGAGGAACAACTGGCCCAGTTCGGCCTGACGGTCGGCATCGGCGCCTTCATCCTCTACATGCTGTTTGTCATCGCACAACTGGCGCGCGAGGCCAAGGCCGGGCGCTTCGGCACCTTCGTGCTGTTTGTCGTGCTGGCCTTCGGCATGGTGGGCTTCATCGCCAAGAGCGTGATCGCCTGGTTGCTGGACATGTGAGCCGGAACCGGTCCGGCTCACACGCTCAGAGCACCATCTTCACCATCGGGTGGGTGGTCAGCGTGCGGTACAGCTCGTCGAGCTGCGGGCGGCTGGTGGCGCGGATGGTGATGGTCAGACCCAGATAGTTGCCGGCCTTGCTCGGGCGCTGCTCGATGGTCTGGGCATCGAAACCGGGGTCGAACTGCCGCGCCACGTGCGCGATGGCGGCCGCGAAGCCCTCCACGTTCGCGCCCATGACCTTGATCGGGAAGTCGCAGGGGTACTCGATCAGCGATTGCTCGGGCGGGATGTCTCGGGGGGTGTGCATGTCCAGCTCCTGTCCCGCTTCAGCGCATCCACAGCCGCAGCGTGTCCCAGGCGCGGCCGAACATGCCGGCCTGCTCGACCGGCTCCAGCACCGTCACGGGAATCTCCCGCACGACTTGCGTGCCCGACAGCACCTTGAGCGTGCCGACCTGCTGGCCCTTGGTCAGCGGCGCGATCAGCGGGTCGGTGCGCACGAGTTGTGTCTTGAGCTGGCCACCCTCGCCGCGCGGCACCGAGACGACCACCTGCGACTGTGTGCCGAGCTTGGCGGTGGCGGTGGCGCCCTTCCAGATCTCGGCCTGGGTGATGATCTGGCGGGCGTCATAGACCTTGACCGAGTCCCAGGCGCTGTAACCCCAATTGAGCAGCTTCTGGCTCTCGACCGCCCGCGCTTCCTTCGAGCTTGCACCCACCACCACGCTGATCAGGCGGCGCGGCCCGTTGGGGAAATCGCGCTTGGCGGTGGCGATCAGGCAGTAGCCGGCGGCGTCGGTGTAGCCGGTCTTCAGTCCGTCCACGCTCGGGTCGCGCCACAGCAGCAGGTTGCGGTTCTGCTGCGTGATCCTGTTGAAGGTGAATTCCTTGATGGCGTAGTAGCGCACGTCGCCGGGGAAGTCGTTGAGCAGCC
>JBEANV010000321.1:0-4901 GCA_041165285.1 Pseudomonadota bacterium
CCGCTCTCAACAAACCTCTTCCGGAACTTGAAGCGAATGCAACCGGCGGCGTGAAATTCACCCCCCAGGCGTTCCTCGGCAAAACCGTGGTGCTGTATTTCTACCCGAAAGACAACACCCCAGGATGCACCACCGAAGCCATGCAGTTTCGTGACCACCACAAGGACTTCACGGGCGCAGGCGCCGTGGTGTTCGGTGTCTCGCGCGACAACATGGCCTCGCACGACAAGTTCAAGCAGAACCTCGAACTGCCCTTCGAGCTGATCGCCGACACCGAAGAAAAGCTCTGCCACATGTTCGGCGTGGTCAAGAACAAGATCATGTACGGCAAGAAGGTCAAGGGCATCGAACGCTCGACCTTTCTGATCGACCCAGCCGGTGTGTTGCGCGCCGAGTGGCGTGGCATCAAGGTCGCCGGCCATGTCGAAGAAGTCCTGAAGGCCGTCACGGAGCTGAAAAGCCCCGCTTAAGCACCGTTGGCGGCACGGGCGGCCTGTGCATAATGGGTTCATGCGCGTAAGACATGAACCGCATTCGCCGACCAACGAGAAGCCGTACAGCTTGCTGTGCGGCTTTTTCTTTTTCCAGTGACGCCACCGCTCATGCCTCTGCCCAAACCTCCCGCCAAGCGCGGCACCATCCTCGATCCTTCATCCTTTGACGCCCAGGCTGCCCCCAAGCCCGCGCGGCGAACATTGAAGGCACCAGCCGACGAGTCCAGCACCCTGGAATTGCAGCCACCGCCACCACCTGCGGCAGCGCCCCCGATCGTCAAACCCACCACCGCACCCATTCCTGCGAGGGTCGTGGCCACAGTTTCTGCGCCGGTGGTGCGTCCACCTGTCGCCCGTCCCGCACCCAAGGCCGCCCGGGTACGCTCGGCCCGCACGGGGCCGGCCAAGTTGTTCGTGCTCGACACGAATGTGCTGATGCACGACCCGATGAGCCTGTTCCGCTTCGAGGAACACGACGTCTACCTGCCGATGATCACGCTCGAAGAGCTGGACGGGCACAAGAAGGGCATGAGCGAGGTGTCGCGCAATGTCCGCCAGGTCAGCCGCGAGCTGGATGCCTTGGCTGCCAGCCAAGGCGATTCCTCGAAATTCGACCCTGCCGCTGGCATCCCGCTGGCACGCACCGGCCACCGCGACGCTGGCGGCAAACTGTTCTTCCAGACCACCTTCGTCGATTTCAAGCTGCCGGACGGCCTGCCACAAGGCAAGGCAGACAACCAGATCCTCGGTGTCGTGCAGGCTTTGCGCCGCCAGCAGCCCGAGCGCGAGATCGTGCTGGTGTCCAAGGACATCAACATGCGCATCAAGGCGCGTGCGCTGGGCCTGCCTGCCGAGGACTACACCAACGACAAAACGCTCGAAGACGGCGACTTGCTGTACACCGGCGTGATGGCCCTGCCCGCAGACTTCTGGGAGCGCCACGGCAAGACGATGGAGAGCTGGCAACAGGCTGGGTCGACCTTCTACCGCATCAGCGGCCCGCTCGTGCCGTCGCTGATGATCAACCAGTTTGTCTACCTGGAGAGTCCGGGCAACGCACCCCTGTATGCGCGCGTCACCGAGATCACCGGCAAGTCGGCTGTGCTGAAGACGCTCAAGGACTACACCCACGCCAAGCAGGCCATCTGGGGCGTCGTGGCCCGCAACCGCGAGCAAAACTTCGCGCTCAACCTGCTGATGGACCCGGACTGCGACTTCATCACGCTGACCGGTACGGCGGGCACCGGCAAGACGCTGATGACGCTGGCCGCCGCCCTCAGCCAGGTGCTGGACGAGCGCCGCTATACCGAGATCATCGTCACCCGCGTGACCGTTCCTGTGGGCGAGGACATCGGTTTCCTGCCCGGCAACGAGGAGGAGAAGATGAGTCCGTGGATGGGCGCGCTCGACGACAACCTCGAAGTGCTGGCGCGGGGTGAAACCGGAGCGGGCGAGTGGGGCCGTGCGGCGACCAACGACCTCGTGCGCAGCAAGATCAAGATCAAGAGCCTGAACTTCATGCGCGGGCGCACCTTCCTTAACAAGATCGTCATCATCGACGAGGCGCAGAACCTCACGCCCAAGCAGATGAAGACGCTGATCACCCGCGCCGGTCCGGGCACCAAGATCGTCTGCCTGGGCAACCTCGCGCAGATCGACACGCCCTATCTCACCGAAGGCAGCTCGGGCCTGACCTTTGCCGTGGACCGTTTCAAGGGTTGGCCACACGCGGGTCACATCACGCTGGCGCGGGGGGAGCGCTCGCGGCTGGCGGACTTCGCGTCGGAAGTGCTCTGACACAGCGGCCCTCCGCCGCTGTATCCGAGGCGCCTGCGGGCGCCTTTTTCATGGGGCCTCGGGCCAGAGATGGAGCGTCAGTCGCCCCAGAGCATCAGCACGTCGCGGCCCTGCACCACTAATTCGATCTTCACTCCCACCGGCAAGGTCACCTTGGTCGGTACATGGCCGAAGGGCAGACCCGTCAGGATCGGCGTATCGCACACCGAGCGCAGGTGCGCCACCATCGCCTTGAGGTTGTAGCCACGGTCGAGCGGCGACTTCTTCCAGTTCCCGAAGTCCCCCAGCACGAGGGCCTTCTGCGCAGCGAGTACACCCGCCTGGTGCAGTTGCAGCAACTGGCGCTCGACGCGGTAGGGGTGTTCGTTGATGTCCTCGACGAAGAGCACGCCGCCCTTGATCTTCGGCCAGTGCCGCGTGCCGAGCAGCGAGCACAGCACCGACAGGTTCCCGCCCCACAGCGTGCCCTTCACGTCCAGCCCGTCGAAGCCGGCCTCGGTGCGAAAGCCCACCGCCTCCAGCTCGCCTGACATCGCTTCGCGGAAGCAATCCGGCGTGATCTCGTCGAGCCCGCCATCGGCATCGGTGCGGCCGAAGTCGTCGCAAGCGAGCGGGCCGGCCCAGCTCGGCGTCTTCGTGTGCGCCAGCAAGCCGAGCTGCAGCGCGGTCTGGTCGCTGTAACCCACCCAGCGCGTGCCGCGGGCAGTGGCATCGGCCAGCAGTTGCCAGTCGATGCGGTCCAGCAGGCGGGTCAGGCCGTAGCCGCCGCGCGACGCCATCGCGACCGAAGGCGCAGCCTGCGCGACCCGGTGCAGGGCGGCCAGACGCAGGTCGTCGTCCCCGGCAAAGCGCTGAAACTTGGCCGTGGCGCTCTCGTCGATCTGCACGTCGAACCCGAGCGCGGCCAGCCGCTTGGCGGCGAGGCGGACCGGTACAGCCTTGAGCACCACACCGGACGGGCTGTAGATCGTCAGCGATGGCTTCTCGGCAGAGAGGGAGTCACTCATGGGGGCAGTCCGGGTGCAGGGAGAAAGGCAGATCGCCACTGGCCAGTTCGTTCGCTTCTCCAGCGGGAATTGGTGCTTCAGCGGCGGGCGATGGTAGCGCAGCACCACCGCGGTCCAGCAGGCGCTGCGCCTTCTGCTCGGCGCGGCGGCGGGCAAAAAAGGTGCGCAGCAAGTCGCCGCACTGGTCAGCCAGCACACCGCCCTGCAACGCCGTATGGTGGTTCAACTGAGGCTGTGCGAACAGATCGACCACCGAGCCAGCCGCGCCCGTCTTCGGGTCGTAAGCGCCGAACACCACCCGCTTGAAGCGCGCATGGAGCAGCGCCATCGCGCACATCGCACACGGCTCCAGCGTCACGAACAGCTCGCATTCCGGCAAGCGGTAGTTCTCCAGCAGCGCCGCGGCGTGGCGCAGCGCGACCAGCTCGGCGTGGGCCGTGGGGTCGTGCGTGGTGATGGGGCGGTTGTAGCCGGTGGCAATGACCTGCCCATCGCGCAGGATCACCGCGCCGACCGGCACTTCACCGACCAGCGCGGCGTTGAGCGCCTGGTCGAGCGCGAGGCGCATGGCATGTTCGTCGGCGGGCGAGCAGGTGGTTTCAGACATGGGCGACGATTATGCTGGCGCGATGCCGAACACCCCCGCCATCCACCAGCACACCTTGTTTGCCGACGCTGACAACAGCCCGGCGCCGGACGCCACGGCCATCGGCGCCCAACCTCCAGCGGACGAACTGCATGCCTTGGCACAGGCACTCTCCCCTCGCATCCATCTGGGCACCTCGTCGTGGAGCTACCCCGGCTGGGCAGGCCTGGTCTGGGCCGGCGTCCACACCGACGCCGCCCTGGCCCGCGACGGCCTGCCCGCCTACGCGCGGCACCCGCTGCTGCGCACCGTGAGCATCGACCGCGGCTTCTACCGCCCCATGACTGCCGAGCAGTTCGCGCTGTACGCGGCGCAGGTGCCTGACGATTTCCGCTTCATCGTCAAGGCACCCGCCCTCGTCACCGACGCCATGCTGCGTGCCGGCGACGGTCGCGGCGTCCAGCCCAATCCTGCGTTCCTTGATCCGCGACTGGCCATCGACCGGTTTGTGCAACCGGCGCTGGACGGCCTGGGCGCGAAGATCGGCGCGCTGGTGTTCGAGATCTCGCCGCTGCCCTCCACGCTGCGACGCGACATGCCGGCGCTGCTGGAGCGCTTGGCCGGGCTCCTCACCGCCCTGCCCGCGCTGGCGCCGACCGCACCGGACGGCGTGATCGCCGTCGAGGTGCGCGATCCGGACTGGCTGGTGCCGGCCTTCCGTGATGTGCTGCGGGCGACGGGAGCGCGCTACTGCCTGGGCCTGCACCCGCGGCTGCCCCCGATCGCCGAGCAGCTTCCGCTGCTGCGAGCGATGTGGCCGGGGCCGTTTGTCTGCCGCTGGGGCCTCAACCGGTTGCACGGCACGCAAGGCTATGAGACTGCCAGGACGGCCTACGCACCGTTCGACCGGCTGGTCGATCCCGACCCGGTCACCCGCGCGGCCCTGGCTCGCATCATCCGCGCCACGGCCGCCGCCGGGCACCCGGTCTACCTGAGCATCAGCAACAAGGCCGAGGG
>JBEANV010000322.1:0-7318 GCA_041165285.1 Pseudomonadota bacterium
TCGTCAACGGCATCAAGCTGCAGGGCCACATCGAGTCGTTTGACCAGTATGTGGTTCTCCTTCGCAACACCGTCACCCAGATGGTCTACAAGCACGCGATCTCGACCGTCGTGCCGGGCCGCCCGGTGAACTTCCACGCGGCAGAAGCGCCGGAAGCCAGCTGACCGCCCGCAGCGGCCAGCCAGACGCGTCACCTCGAAGCACCTTGACTGCAACGGACTCTTCCCCTCTCCCACGCGCTGTTCTGGTCGGGGTCGATTTCGGCGCAGGCGCGTCCTTCGATGCAACGCTGGATGAACTGGCCCTGCTGGCCCAATCCGCAGGCGATGATCCGGTCGCCCGGATCATCGCCCGCCGCCGCGCCCCTGATGCCGCACTGTTCGTCGGCTCAGGCAAGGCCGACGAAATCAAGCTCGTCGTCGCGGAGCACGGTGCCCAGTGCGTGATCTTCGATCAGGCGCTGGGTCCGGCTCAGCAACGCAACCTTGAGCGACACCTGGGTGTCGAGGTTCTCGATCGCACGGCGCTCATTCTCGAAATCTTTGCCGCCCGAGCGCGCAGCCATGAAGGTAAGCTTCAGGTCGAACTCGCGCGGCTGCAATACCTCTCCACCCGCCTCGTGCGCCGCTGGTCCCATCTGGAGCGCCAGCGCGGTGGTGTCGGCCTGCGCGGCGGCCCGGGCGAGACCCAGATCGAACTGGACAAGCGCATGATTGTCGTGCGCATCAAGGCGGTGAAGGAGCGGCTCGACAAGGTCAAGCGCCAGCGAGGCACCCAGCGCAAGGCGCGAGAACGCCAAGGCACTTTCCGGGTCTCGCTGGTGGGTTATACCAACGCTGGCAAGAGCACGCTCTTCAATGCACTGGTCAAGGCCCAGGCCTATGCGGCTGACCAGCTGTTCGCCACGCTCGACACGACTACGCGCCAGATGTATCTGGAAGAGGCCCGACGTAGCGTGTCGCTCTCGGACACGGTCGGGTTCATCCGGGCGCTGCCGCACACGCTGGTCGATGCTTTCCAGGCCACGCTGCAAGAAGCGATCGATGCGGATCTGCTCCTGCATGTGGTTGATGCTGCCAGCCCGTTCTGGTTGGACCAGATCCGTGAGGTCCGGCGCGTGCTGCACGAGATCGGCGCGGGCGATGTGCCGCAGGTGCTCGTGTTCAACAAGCTGGACGCCATGGAGTCCGCGCAGTTGCCACGTGTGCTGGGCGACGTGTACGAGCTAGAACCCGGTCGCACTGTGCCGCGCTGGTTTGTCAGCGCCCGTTCGGGCGAGGGCCTGGCCGCGTTGCGCCAGGTCATCGCCGAAGCCGCATTGACCCAGGAGCGGCTGGCTGCGTCGGGAGGGGCGGATCCGCGATTTGATCCTGACCGCAGTGATGTTGACCTTGCCGATGACGACATCGATGACGAAATCGAGGTCGATGACACGACGCCAGAACGGGTCGAAACCCTGCTCACGCCGCCGTTGGCGTGATGCGTGTTGTAATTTCGGACATGAACAAAACGAATCCGATGGATGCCTACACGCCTGTTCGGGCCCTGTCAGGGGCCGTGGCTGGATCTGCGCTGAAGCTGATCGCCGGTGCTGCCAGGGCGCTCGCCTGGCAGTTGCGTAGCATCCGGGGTGGCCCGGCTGGTGCAGACCTGATGACCAACTCCGGGCGCAATGACGGCCCACCTGATCTGGACGAACTCTGGCGTGATTTCAACCAGAAACTCGGTGGCTTGTTCGGTGGCAAGACCCCCGCTGGTCGGGATGGCGGGGGGCCGCCTCCTTCAGGGCGCCCGGATCCTTCGTCGGAAGGGCGTAAGTTTGGTCTGGGAGGCGGTCTGGTGCTGGGCGTAGCGGCCCTGTTGTGGCTGGGCAGCGGATTTTTCATCGTGCAGGAAGGCCAGCAGGCCGTGATCCTCACTTTCGGAAAGTTCAGCCGCACGGTGGATGCAGGTATGCAGTACCGCTGGCCGGGGCCGTTCCAGTCCCACGACACGGTCAATGTGACACAGACCCGTTCAACCGAAGTGGGGCGCAATTCCGTCGTCCAGGCCACCGGTTTGCGCGACTCGTCGATGCTCACGCAAGACGAGAACATTGTCGACATCCGTTTCACGGTGCAGTGGCGCCTGAAACAGGCCAAGGATTTCCTGTTCGAGAACCGCAATGTCGAGGAGGCCGTCCAGCAGGCGGCTGAGTCAGCGGTGCGCGAGATTGTTGGCCGCGGCACGATGGATTCCGTTCTGTACGAACAACGCGATGCGATCGCCGTCGACCTGGTCAAGTCGATCCAGGCACAGCTGGACCGACTCAAGGCGGGCATCCTGGTGGTCAACGTCAACGTCCAGAGCGTGCAGGCACCCGAGCAGGTGCAAGCGGCCTTCGACGATGCCTTCAAGGCGGGCGCTGACCGCGAGCGCCTGAAGAATGAAGGCCAAGCGTACGCCAACGACATCATCCCCAAGGCACGTGGCACTGCTGCCCGTTTGGCCGAGGAGTCGGAGGGTTATCGTGCCCGTGTGGTGGCTCAGGCAGAGGGTGACAGCGAGCGTTTTCGTAGCGTGCTGACCGAGTACCAGAAGGCACCGGGCGTGACGCGCGACCGGATGTACATCGACACCATGTCGCAGCTCTACGCCAACGTCAGCAAGGTGCTGGTCGATTCACGCAGTGGCAGCAATCTGCTGTACTTGCCGCTTGACAAGCTGATCCAGCAGTCGGGGGCTTCATCGGCGGCAGCGGCTTCAGCGGTTCCGCTGGTGCCTTCAAGCACCGATGGGGCGTCGGGCAGCAGCGTGGACGTGCGTTCACGCGACGGGCAACGCGGCCGTGACCGTGACGTGCGCTGAGCAGGGGAACTCCAAATGAATCGAATCGGACTATTCGCGGTCAGCGGGCTGATGGCGCTGCTGGTCATCATGTCGATGCTGTTCGTGGTCGATCAGCGCAACTTCGCTGTCGTCTACTCGCTCGGTGAGATCAAGGAAGTCATTGCCGAGCCGGGGCTGAAGTTCAAGCTGCCGCCGCCCTTGCAGAACGTGATCTTCATCGATCGCCGCACGCAGACGCTGGACAGCCCCGAGACGCGCCCCGTCTTCACTGCCGAAAAGCAGAGCCTGGTCATCGACTGGCTGGTCAAGTGGCGCATCACCGAGCCACGGCAGTTCATCCGCAATACCGGGGTCGATCTGCGCAATGCCGAGGCGCGTCTGTCGCCCATTGTGCAGGCCGCGCTGAACGAGGAAGTCACCAAGCGCACTGTGCGGGCGATGCTTTCGACGGAACGCGACAAGGTGATGCAGGGGGTGATGCAGCGCCTGAGCGATGATGCGAAGAATTTCGGCATCGAGATCGTCGATGTGCGCATCAAGCGGGTCGATTTTGCCTCCACCATCACCGAGTCGGTGTACCGGCGCATGGAGTCGGAGCGCAAGCGCGTGGCGAATGAGCTGCGTTCGGAAGGTGCGGCTGACGGCGAGAAGATTCGTGCAGATGCGGACCGCCAGCGCGAAGTCATCCTGGCGGGTGCCTACCGGGACGCGCAAAAGGTCAAGGGCGATGGGGATGCCAAGGCGTCCGCGCTCTACGCGGAAGCGTTCGGTCGTGATCCGCAGTTCGCCCAGTTCTACCGCAGCCTGGAGGCTTACCGGTCGAGCTTCCGCAGCAAGAGCGACGTGCTCGTGCTGGACCCGTCGAGCGAATTCTTTCGCGTGATGCGCAACGGCAGTGTCGGTGGCAAGTAAGTGACGGCGGAGACACTGCTGTCTGCGCTTGCGCTGGTGTTCGTGATCGAGGGGCTTATGCCCCTGCTTGGTCCCAAACAGTGGCGCAAGTTCTTCGAGCAGGTGCTGGTGCTTGGTGACGGGCAGATCCGGTTCATCGGCCTTGCCAGCGTTCTGGCGGGCTTGCTGCTGTTGTTGCTCATCGGTTGAGCCCACCCTGCCCGATTCCAGCCGGTGGTTTCGCCCGGTAGAATCGATCTTTTGATTTCCTGACCCGCTATGTCTTCTGCTTGGCTGTTGCCCGAGCACATTGCCGATGTGTTGCCTCACGAGGCTCGGCGAATCGAGGAGTTGCGTCGCATTCTGCTGGACGCCGCCCGCGGTTATGGCTACGAACTTGTCATGCCCCCGCTGCTCGAACACCTGGAGTCGCTGCTGAGCGGCACTGGGCGCGCGCTGGATCTGCGCACCTTCAAACTGGTCGATCAACTCAGTGGCCGCACGCTCGGTGTGCGCGCAGACACCACGCCGCAGGTCGCACGGATCGACGCGCATCTGCTGAACCGTACCGGCTTGACGCGCCTGTGCTACTGCGGTCCCGTGTTGCATACGCTGCCGGCCGGTCCGGACAGCACCCGCGAGCCGATGCAGTTCGGTGCCGAGATCTATGGGCATGGCGGTCTCGAAGCTGATCTGGAAGTGCACGAGCTGGCACTCGAATGCCTGGGCCGTGCCCGCGTCGAATCGCTGGTGATGGATCTGGCCGATGCGCGCATCGTGCAGGGCGCCCTTGTCGGGGTGTCCTTGTTGCCTGCCCAGCGCGACGCGCTCCATGCGGCGCTCGCTGCCAAGGACCAGGCTGAGTTACATGCACTGACCGCCGATCTGCCGTCCGAGACCCGAGATGCCCTGCGGTTGCTGCCGTCCTTGTACGGTGGTGGTGAGGTGTTGGCGTTGGCCCGCGAGCGTCTGCCACGCAATGCACTGATCACGGCTGCGCTGGACGACCTGCAATGGCTGGCCACACATCTGCGCAGCGACTATCCGTCAATGCGTCTGGGCTTTGATCTGTCTGACCTGTCGGGCTACGCCTACTACAGTGGCCTCCGGTTCGCGGTTTACCGCGCTGGCAGCACCGATGCGCTGGTACGTGGCGGTCGCTACGACAATGTCGGTGCCGTTTTCGGGCGCCAGCGTGCGGCCGTGGGGTTCAGTCTTGATCTGAAGTCTGTCGTCGAGCATGTCCGCTTCGACGGACGCCACGCTGCCATCCGCGCACCGTGGAGCGAAGACACGGCGTTGCGCGCGGCCGTGCGCCGTCTGCGCGAGATGGGCGAAGCCGTGGTTTGCGTGCTGCCCGGGCATGAGCACGAGGCAGACGAGTTCGAGTGCGACCGCGAGCTGGTCGCCGTCAACGGGCAGTGGGTGGTCTGTGCGCGCTGAGCGTTGCCGCCCCTGACTTGGACCTTTCCTTTCGATCGGATACTTGAGATGGATACACGCAGTGCTGCGTCTGCAGAAGTTCGTGGACGCAATGTCGTCGTCGTTGGCACGCAATGGGGAGACGAGGGCAAGGGCAAAGTCGTCGATTGGCTGACCGACCACGCCGCGGGTGTGGTGCGCTTCCAGGGCGGTCACAACGCCGGCCATACGCTGGTGATCAATGGGGTCAAGACGGCGTTGCAGCTGATCCCCTCGGGCATCATGCGCGCTGGCGTGGCCTGCTACATCGGCAATGGTGTCGTGGTGGATCCGGCCCACTTGCTGCTGGAAATCGGGCGCCTCGAAGCGGCTGGTCTGGATGTGCGTTCGCGCCTGTTCATCAGCGAGTCCTGCCCGCTGATCCTGCCGTTCCACGTCGAGGTGGACAAGGCGCGCGAGGCGTTGCGCGAAAGCAGTGGTGCGGGAAAGATCGGCACCACGGGCAAGGGCATCGGCCCTGCGTACGAAGACAAGGTCGCTCGCCGCGCACTCCGCGTGCAGGATCTCAAGCATCCCGAGCGTTTTGCCAGGAAGCTGCGCGAGTTGCTGGCGCTTCACAACTTCGCGCTCGAAGGCTATCTGAACAGCAAGGCGCTCGAATTCCAGCCGATTTTCGACCACGCCATGCAGATGGCCGAGCAGCTCAAGCCCATGATGGCGGACGTCGGCGTGCGCATCGATGCGGCCAATCGCGCGGGTGGCAGCATCCTGTTCGAAGGGGCACAAGGCACGCTGCTCGACATTGACCACGGCACCTACCCGTTTGTCACCTCAAGCAACTGTGTCGCTGGCAATGCGGCAGCCGGTTCGGGCGTTGGCCCGCAGCTGCTGCACTACATGCTCGGCATCACCAAGGCCTATACCACGCGGGTCGGCTCCGGTCCGTTCCCGACCGAGCTGCCGATGGATGAGCCAGGAACCGTCGGCTACCACCTGTCCACCGTGGGGCAGGAGCGCGGCACGGTCACCGGACGGCCCCGTCGCTGCGGCTGGCTGGACGGGGCGGCGCTCAAGCGCGCGATGCTGATCAACGGCATCACCGGCCTGTGCATGACCAAGCTTGACGTGCTGGACGGCCTGGACGAAATCCGCATGTGTGTCGGCTACGAATTGCATGGTGAGCGCGTCGACATCCTGCCGCTGGATGCCGACGAGATCGTCAACTGCCAGCCGATCTACGAAGTGTTTCCTGGCTGGACGGAAAAAACCTTCGGTGTCACGACGTGGGACGGTCTGCCACTCCATGCGCGCCAATATCTGGAGCGTGTGCAGGAATTCATTGCGACACCGATCGCGATGGTATCGACTGGTCCCGACCGTGACCACACGATCCTGCTCCGTCACCCCTACAAGGACTGAATGTCCGATCCGATCAAGCTAGGAGTCAGCATGCTCACCGATGACGGCAAACACCTGTATGTGTCCTGGGATGAATACCACCTGCTGACCGAGAAACTCGCGATCAAGGTGCATCAGTCCGGTTGGGAATTTGACCAGATTCTCTGTCTGGCACGTGGGGGGCTTCGTCCCGGCGATGTGATGTCGCGCGTCTTCGACAAGCCGCTGGCGATCATGGCCACCAGTTCCTACCGCGCAGAAAGCGGCACGATCCAGGGCCGACTGGACATGGCGAAATACATCACCATGCCCAAGGGGGAACTCGCTGGCCGGGTGCTGCTGGTCGATGATCTCGCCGACTCTGGTGTTACCTTGCAGGCGGTGGTGGACCGTCTTCGCGGCATGCCTTCGATTCGCGAACTGCGCTCGGCTGTGCTGTGGGTGAAGGGCGTTTCTTGCTACACGCCGGACTATTTTGTCGAGTCGCTGCCCACGAGTCCATGGATTCATCAGCCGTTCGAGGAATATGACGCGATGCGACCGGATGCACTGACCCGCAAGCTGTCGGTCTGAATAGAGTTGACCCAAAAAAACCCGCTGTCCGACAAGGGCAGCGGGTTTTTTCTTGAATTCTCGGGGATGTTCAGACGCAGCAGCAATAAAAAAGCCAGCTCGAAAGCTGGCTTTTCATGTTGGTGCCCAGGAGAGGACTCGAACCTCCACGGAGTTACCCGCTAGTACCTGAAACTAGTGCGTCTACCAATTCCGCCACCTGGGC
>JBEANV010000323.1:0-5731 GCA_041165285.1 Pseudomonadota bacterium
TCGGGCAGGCTCGTGTCGATGCCCGTCTGGTGGTCGCTCACGAGGGTCTGGTAGGCCTGCGAATCGAGCCGCTGTGCCAGCGAGCGTGACATCAGCAGCATCTCCAGCTGCTGCGGCAAGCCCGCCTCGATACACACCCGTAATTCCCGCTCCAGGATATAGGCGCGCTTGGTGGGGCCCCATTCGATCCGGCCGCGGCGCCCGTCCCAGTCGAATTCGATCACACGGCCCTCACCGCGGCGCACCCGCTTGAGTCGGTGCCCCCGGGCCTCGGCCCATTCGTCGAGCACGTGCGTGTCGGGGGTCGTCTCGGTGCGCGACCCCAGCAGTCGTTGTAGACGTTGCAGGGTTTTCATCATGGCGTTGACGCTGTCGTTGGGGCGGTGAAGACTCACCGATGCAACCATATCGACGTCAAGCCAGAGAAACTGTAGCTGTTCGAGGGTTTGCCAGATCAGGCTTTTTCAGCCCTTCGGCGTGATCTCGACCGAGACGGTGAGGTGCTCGGCACCTCCCCCGCTGCGCACCCCGCGGACCGGCGCGCAGGCAGCATAGTCCGGCCCGACGGCGATCTGCACATGGCGCTCGTCGACGACACAGCCGTGGGTCACATCCAGACCCAGCCAGCGCCGCTCCGCCGGATCGAGGCAGACCTGCGCCCAAGCGTGGCTGGCCAGTTCCGGCGCACCGCGTGCATGGAAATACCCGCTCACGTAGCGGGCCGGCAGGCCCGCTGCCCTGCACACCGCGACCAGCACATGCGCCTGGTCCTGGCACACCCCCGCCCCGCCCTGCCAGGCTTGCGCGGCGGTGGTCCCGGCGTTGGTGGAGCCGGGCCGGTAGCGCACTCCTTCGGCCACCAGTCCGGCCAACGCCAGCGCCTGCGCCCGGTGGCCGACAATCCCCCGCACCGCGGCAAGCGCGGCCTGGCGCAGCGCCGCGTCCGGCGTGGCGAGGGCAGAGGGCATCAGGTAGAGGCGCGGATCGGGGCCTTGCGGGTCGGTGTGCAGCGCGTCGCCCAGCGTCTCCACCAATCCCGTCGCCTCACAGAGCAGCGTCCGCGTCCCCGCCCCGACCGCCAGCACATGGCTGTGGTTGCCCCAGGCGTCGGTCTGCGGCTGCAACGGTGTGGGTGATTCGAGCCGCCAGTGGTGGACGTGCTGGGTGTCGGTGTGGCGCGGCGTCAGGCACAGCGTCTGGACGGCGCTGCGCAGCGGTTGGGTGTAGCGGTAATGGGTGCGGTGGCGGATCTGGTACTTCACCCCCGCATCTTGCAAGACACGGGCCAAACCGTCACGCCAAGTCCCAGGGCGTCACTCGGACTCGATCACGGCGTCCAGCGGCTCCACCGTCACCGCAACCCGCGGCTCGGCCCGCCCGCCGCCGCGGATCACGCCCCGCAGTGGTGCGACGTCGGCGTAGTCGCGCCCCCAGGCGAGCGTGACATGGTCGGTGCCAGCGGGCACGGCGTTGGTCGGATCCAGCGCCACCCAACCATGCACGGGGCACCAGACCGACACCCAGGCGTGCGAGGCATCGGCGCCGATCAGCCGCGGCTGGCCCGGTGGCGGGTGGGTGAGCAGGTAGCCGCTGACGTAGCGCGCCGCCAGTCCGATCGAACGCATCGCGCCGATCATCACGTGCGCGAAATCCTGGCAAACGCCCTGGCGCTGCGCCAGCGCCTCCGGCGCGCGCGTGTTGACGGAGGTGGCCAGCGGCTTGTAGGCGAAGTGCCGGAAGATCAGGTGCATCATCGCCAGCGCGCCCGCCAGCAGCGGCGTGCCCGGGCGGAAGACACCCGCAGCAAACCGCGCCAGCGAGGCCTCGCGCGGAGCGTAGGCCGAGCCGAGCGTGAACTCCACCGCCTCGTCAAAGCCGGCACCGGGCCGGTAACACAGCCGCTCGGCCACTGTCTCCCACGCGGGACTGGTCTCGGGGCGCAGCAGGGGCAGCGGGTCGATCTCGGTCACAAAGCTCGACACCACCACCAGCTGCTCATGCACCCGCGCGTGCGAAAAGCTCACCCGGTGGTTGCCCCAGGGATCAACGCTCTGGTGAATGCCTCCGTCCGGCGGCGGCGTGACCGACAAATCCCAGCTGCGCACCCGCTGCAACGGAGTCTCACGCGGGCGCAGATGCCCAAGGTGGTGGGCAAGCTCGACCGGCGCGTCGTAGGCGTAGCCGGTTTCATGGAGGACACGCAACGTCACTGCCATACGGTGCGGTCGGCCGGTCCCACATGCGAGAACAGGTGGCGACTGATTTCATTGGACAGGCCCAGCACGGACGCACAGCAAACCTGCAACGCGTCGAGCAAGGCGGTGTAGCGGCCGTCCGCGTCGCGGGTACACAGCGTCTCCAGCGACCAGTCTTCCGGGCACGGCAAGGTCTTCACCACATGCTCGGCCCACCCGGTGTCATGGCGCGACAGCTTGCGCAGCCGCTCGCGCAGCGTCCGCACCACCCACGCCAGCGAACGCGGGTTGTCGGTATCGAGCACCAGCAAATGCAGCAGCGGCGGCACCTCGCGGCGCGCCTGGAACTGCGCCCGGTAGGTGATGGTCGAATCGAACAGCCCGAGCAACAGCGCGAAGCCGTCGTCCGTCTCGGTGATGCCGGCCTTGAACCCGGTGGCCAGGGCGTTCGCCAGCATGTCGAGCCGCTCGATCTGCCGCGCCACGCTGAGCAGGCGCCAGCCGTCGTCGCGGGTCATGCGGTCGGTCTGGGCGCCGGTGATGGCGGCCAGGTGCAGCGCCGCCTGGTTGAGCACGCCCAGCACGTCACTGAGCGGCTCGTGCCCGTGCCCATCGCGCGCCTCGATGGACGACAACTGGCGCGGGAACAGCTCGCTCAGGTGCTTGATGAGGCCCCAATGCTCGGTGGACAGCCGCTCGCGCAGCGCCTCGGCACAGCCCCGAAGCGCCTGCAGGTTGTAGGCAACGCTGGCCCCGGCCCGGGCGTCGCCCATGGCGTGGATCAGCGAACGCTCGAAGACACGGGCCGCCTGACCCGACGGGTGTGCAGGCAGCGGCACTTCACCGGGGATCATGCCGTGGCGCACCAGCAGGCCGTGCATCACCTGCAGCACGCCGGTGCTGCCCGCGGGCAGCGCTTCGAGCGTGAGCCGGGCCAGCCGCACGGAGTTCTCGGCGCGTTCGGTGTAGCGGCCAAGCCAGAACAGATTTTCGGCGGCGCGGCTGGTGATGACACGCCGCCAGTCCGCCAGCTCGGCCGGCTCCAGCGGCCGGGGCAGCAAGGTGGTCGCATCCACCTTGCCGTCGGTCAGCACCCAGGTGTCCGTGCTGGCAGAACCGGACTGCATCGACAGGTAGGCGTCGGTCCCACCGCTGGCCTGGCCGTCCCCGGCACGGCGGTTGGCCACCCGTGTCAGGCCACCGGGCAGAACGCACCAGCCACCCTCGCCGTCCGACATCGCAAAGACCCGCACGACCACCGGCCGCGGCTCCAGCCGCCCGGCGCGCCACACCGGCAGCTCCGAGGGCCGTGCCGGCGCCATGAGCGTGTGCGCGGCGGGGTCGGCGTCGATGCGGGCTTCCCAGGCCCGCAGCGCTTCGGCATCCAGTTCGCTGGCCATCACGGGCGCGAAACTCGCCGTCACCGCGCTTGGGGAGAAGGTCGGCACGATCACGAATTCGCGCAGCTTGCGGCGGTTGGCGGCCCAGACGCTGGCCTCGCCGCACCACCAGCTCGTGTGCGCCGGCAACAGCAACTCTTCACCGAGCACGCGCTTGGCCACCCCGGGCCAGAACGCGCTCAGGCCCGGACTCTCCAGCACCCCCGCCCCCGGCGCATTCGCCACTACCACTTCGCCCGCACGCACGGCCTGCACCAGCCCCGGCACGCCGAGCGCCGAATCGCCGCGCAGCTCCAGCGGATCCAGCCACTCGTCGTCCACCCGGCGCAGCAGCACGTGGACACGCTCCAGCCCGTGCAGCGTCTTGAGGTAGACCTTCTGGTGGCGCACGGTCAGGTCCGAGCCCTCGACCAGCGTCACGCCCAGGTAGCGGGCGAGGAAGACGTGCTCGAAGTAGGTCTCGTTGCGCGGTCCCGGCGTCAGCAGCGCCACGCGCGAGCGCTCGCCTGCCGGACTCACGCGCAGCAGGCCGTCCATAAGCGCCCGGAAGGCCGAGGCCACCCGCTGCACCTTGAGTTCGCGGAACGCCTCGGGGAATTGCTGGCCGATGATGAGCCGGTTTTCCAGCAGATAACCCAGGCCGGACGGCGCCTGCGAGCGGTGGCCAACCACGCGCCATTGCCCGTCAGGCCGGCGCGCGAGGTCGAACGCCACCATCTGCAGCCACCGCCCGCCGGCCGGTTTCACGCCGTGCATCGGACGCAGGTATTGCGGATGCGCCAGCACCAGCGAGGGCGGCAGGAAACCGTCGTGCAGCAGGTCTTGCGCGCCGTAGATGTCCGACAGCACGGCGTCGAGCAGCCGTGCCCGCTGCTTTACACCTGCCTCGATGCGGGTCCACTCCTGCGGCGTGATCAGCAGCGGCAGCAGCTCCAGCGGCCACGAACGGGGGCTGTCGCCACCTTCGGCGTAGACGTTGTAGGTCGCGCCGTCCTCGCGCACGCGCCGCTGGACACGCGCGAGCCGGGCCGCGAGGTCCAGCCAGCCGGCCGTGCCGTTGGCATTGAAGAAGCGCGTCCACACCGGCGCCAGATCGCGCGGACCGGCTGCACCAGGGGCACCACTCAGGAAACCACGCAACTCATCACGGTGCCCAGGCGTACCATGCAAAGCAGACGAGGCCGCCAACATGGCGGCCTCGGGCACTTCATCGGGGAGAAGACTCGATTGCATCGGCGCATCATGCACCGATGCTGGCGTTTCTGACATGCGGGACAGCCACAAGGGCAGGCCCTGACCCGGATCAGCTCCGGCGCAGGTCCAGCGTGAAGGGGAACTCCAGACTGCGCTGCGCCACGCCCGGCACGACCTTGCCCGGGGTGTGGCCCATCGCAAAGAAGCGCGCCAGACGGCGGCTCTCGGCTTCGAACGAGTTGACCGGGAAGGTGTCGTGGTTGCGTCCGCCCGGATGCGCCACGTGGTACTGGCAGCCGCCCAGCGAACGGTGGTTCCAGGTGTCGATCAGGTCGAAGGTCAGCGGGGCGTGGACGCCGATGGTCGGGTGCAGCGCCGTCGGCGGTTGCCACGCGCGGTAACGCACACCGGCCACATACTCGCCGACCCGCCCGGTCGGCTGCAGCGCCAGCGGCTCGCCATTGACGGTGACGACGTGGCGCGGATCGACCAGCCCGGTGACGAGCACCTCGATGCGCTCCAGCGACGAATCGACGTAGCGCACCGTGCCACCGATCGCGCCCTCCTCGCCCATCACATGCCACGGCTCCAGCGCGCTGCGCAGCGTCAGGTGCACGCCCCGCGCCGACATCTCGCCCACCTTCGGGAAGCGGAACTCGACGTGCGGTGCAAACCACGCCGCATCGAAGGCATAGCCATCCGCCTGCAGATCGGTCATCACGTCGTCGAGGTCCATCTTCACGAACGTCGGCAGCAGGAAGCGGTCGTGCAGCTCCGTGCCCCAGCGCACCAGCGGCGCGCGGTACGGTTCCTTCCAGAAACGGGCGATCAGCGTGCGCAGCAGCAGTTGCTGGACGATCGACATGCGCGCATGCGGCGGCATCTCGAAGGCGCGCAGCTCTAGCAGGCCGAGCCGCCCCGTGGACGAATCCGGCGAATACA
>JBEANV010000324.1:0-14084 GCA_041165285.1 Pseudomonadota bacterium
GTCTTGCCGGCGTCAGGGTGGGAAATGATCGCGAAGGTGCGGCGGCGGCGGATCTCGGTGGAGAGGTCGGACATGGTGGGCGGTGGGCAAGAGCGGCGGCGTCAGGGGGTGACGCGCGAAGCTGGCATTGTCGCCTGTGGGGCGGACAGATCCGCCGCGCCCGATCAGGGCGCCTTGTGGCCTTGCCACAGCACGGGCGTCACCTCGACGCTGCTCTTCTCCCCCGCGAACAGCAGGTGCCCGTCCTGGATCGTCACGCCCAAGCGCATCGTTCGCTCGACCAGCGTCTGCAGGGCTTCGCAATCGGCCTCGGGGATGAACCACATGGTGAGCTTGCGCAACTTGGTCAGCGCGGCGGCGTTTTCCGTGCGCCAGACCTCGGCCTTGCGCCCGCCGTAGGTGATGAGCACCACCTCGTCCGAGCGTCCGCTGGCCTTGCGCAGCATCCGCTCGTCGGGCAGCCCCACCTCGATCCACTGCTGGATGGAGCCAGTGTCGTCGCAGCGCCAGAAATCCGGTTCGTCCTCGGTGGAGAGGCCGCCGGCCGGCAGCAGCCGCTCGTGCGCGTGCATCGCGAAGGCGACGAGGCGCACCATCAGGCGTTCTTCGGTTTCGGAAGGGTGCCGGGCCAGCGTGAGCGCGTGGTCGGCGTAGTAGTAGCGGTCGATGTCGGCGATCGACAGCTCGGCTTTGTGAACGGTGGAGCGGATGGCCATCGGGGGATTCTAGGGGAGCGTCTCAGCATCACCGCCCGTGCCGGCAAGCAGCGCGCGGGCGGCGTCGAAGGGCGACAACCCGGCCGCGAACCCTTCGCGCTGCACCCGGTCCAGCGCGGTGCGGGTGTCGTGTGCGCCGGCCGACAGCGTGGCGTTGCCGCGCAGGCGCTGGAAGGCGCCGACCATGGCGTCCAGCCGGTCCGGCGCGACCTGCGCCACCCAGGCCAGCGCGGCGACATCGGCGAAGGTTTCCTCATCGCGCAGGCGTTGGTGCGCCTCGCCGAGCCGGTCGGCATCGCGGCCGGCGGTGTCGATCAGTGCGGCGAATTGCTGCAGCGCAGCGTCCTGGCCCTGCCAGCGCCAGCAGTGCGCGATCTCGTGGACGAGGATGGCCTGCATCCACAGCCGGCCGTCCTCGGGTGCCGCCTGGCGTTGCAGCACCGTGGCCACCGGGTTGCCGCGTGTACGCAGGCGCAGCACGCAGCGACCGGCACTGACTTGCATCGCGGCTGGCGTGCGGCCGGTGCCGGCTGCGATCCTCAGGGGCAGGGCCGCGAATTCAGGGCGCCGGACCAGCTCGGCGGCGACCGTTGTCCAGTCCGCCCGGTCAGCGGCCGACGCAGCCCGGGCCGCGCCCGACCCGCCGACCAGCAGGCACAGCAGGGACCAGACGGCGAGGAAGCGGAGCGTGTGCATGCTGGCCAGTGTGAAATCCGCCGCGCTGCGCCACCATCCCGGGGCTGCCGGTCAGCGGGCCCCGGATCGGGTGGAAGGGCGTGTCTTCGCGGGCCTGGCGACCGAGTCGGCGTGACAGCCCGCAGGCCATCGCCATCGCCGCGATCGGCAGGGCGGCCAGCAGCAGGTAGGCGTACAGATCGGGCAAGGTGTTCATCGGGTAGCTCCGGACAGGGCGGTCGTCCGAGTGTGGAAGGCCGCCGCCGCCGTGCCCATCCCCGGCGTGCAGGCCCGGCATCCCCCGGCTGCGGCTACGATGCAGGCACCGTTTTTCCGGAGACAGCCCCGTGATCCTCGAACTCGCCGACATCCGCATCCAGCCCGGCCGCCAGGCCGATTTCGACGCCGCCATCCAGCGCGGCGTGGAGACCGTCATCAGCCAGGCCCAGGGCTTCTTTGGCTACAAGGTCAACAAGGGCGTCGAGTCGCCCGAGCGTTACCTGCTGATGATCTGGTGGGAGACGCTGGAGAACCACACCATCGACTTCCGCGAGTCGCCGGCCTTCGCCGAGTGGCGCGCCATCGTCGGGCCGTTCTTCGCGCAGGCGCCGCAGGTCGAGCATTTCGTGCTGCTGGCCAAGTCGGCCGAGCCGCGCTGAAGGTATCCGGCATGGCCGGCCCGAACGTCGATTTCTGGCAGCAGCGCTTCGAGGCGAAGGACATTCCCTGGGACCGCGGCGCCGTCAGCCCGCAACTCACGCCCTGGCTGGCCGATGGCACCTTGGCCGCTGGCCAGCGTGTGGCCGTGCCCGGCTGTGGGAGCGGGCACGAGGTGCTGGCGCTGGTGCAGGCCGGCTGCCGTGTCACGGCGATCGACTATGCCCCGGCCGCGGTGGCGATGACCGCGCAGCGCCTGCGCGAGGCTGGTCTGGGCGACGGCGCCTGCACGGTGGTGCAGGCCGATGTCCTGCAATGGCAGCCGCCCGAGCCGCTGGACGCGGTGTTCGAGCAGACCTGCTGGTGCGCGATCCACCCGGACCACTGGGCCGACTACGCCGCGCAGTTGCACCGCTGGCTGCTGCCGGGCGGGCGGCTGTGCCTGATGGGGATGCAGGTGCTGCGGCCCGGTGCGGCAGTGGGCCGCATCGAGGGGCCGCCGTACCACCTCGACATCAACCTGCTGCGGGCGCTGCTGCCGGCGGGGCGGTGGGAGTGGCCGGCGCCGCCGTATGCCGCGGTGCCGCATCCGCGCGGTTGGCGGGAGCTGGCGATCGGGCTGGTGCGGCGGTAAGGACGCAATGGCCTCGTGAATAGTTCACGCCATTGGGTGGCTTCGCAGGCTTGCCGAAGCTGACCAGCGGCCTCGTCTCCCCTAGGCTTTCGCTCCCAAAGCGACCCGATTCCTGTGTGGATCGCGGCGCTGCATCAGGGAGGAGACATGTCTGATACCAATGAAGTGGTTGGCACCCTGGCGCCTGCTTGCCATTCACGCCGCGTCCTGCTGACGGTCTCGGGGTTGAGTCCGCAGATCATCACCGAGACCCTGTACGCGCTGGCGTTGTGCGAACCGGTCGAGCGGAGATTCCTGCCAACCGAGATCGTCGCGCTGACCACCAGCGAAGGCGCACGGCGCATCCGGCTGGCTCTGCTGTCCGAATCGCCGGGAGGCCTGCACCAACTGATCCGGGATTACGCTTTGCCGCCGATGCTGTTCGGCGAGGAGCAGATTCACACCGTTCGCGACGCCCAGGGCGCACTGCTGGCCGACATCCGCAGCGACCACGACAACGCTTGCATGGCCGACGCCATCACTGCGCTGGTGCGCGACCTCACAGCCGATCCGGACTGTGCATTGCATGTCTCGATCGCAGGTGGGCGCAAGACGATGGGCTATTACGCCGGCTATGCGCTGTCGCTGTTTGGCCGCGCCCAGGACCGGCTCTCGCATGTGCTGGTGAGTGCGCCGTTCGAGTCCTCGTTCGAGTTCTATTACCCGACGCCATACCCCAAGGTGATTCAAGTGGAGGGCGGGCGCTCGCTGGCGGATGCGGCCACTGCGGTGGTCAGTCTGGCGCAGATCCCGTTTGTGCGGCTGCGCGGGGTGCTGCCAGCGGCGATGCTGGCGGAGCGGGCTGGCTTCCAGGCGGTGGTACAGGCGGCCGATGCGCGGCTGGGGCCGGCGCGGCTGGTGGTGGATGTGGATCGACGGTGCATCGAGGCGGATGGTGCTCCTGTGAAATTGGCGCCGTGGTCGTTCGCCCTGATGGCGGTGCTGGCACAGCGAGCGCGCATGAAGCAAGCCCCCCTGACCGCACCCACCAAGGGGCTGCACGACGCGGAGTGGGCGGCGGAATTTCTCTGCGATCTGTCGGCTGTGGTCGGGCAGGCGGGTGTCCCTGATTCAGTGGAGGTCCAGTTGTCCAAAGACTGCACGGGTGACAACTTCTCGCAGCACCGCTCCCGGTTGGTCAAGGCGTTGACGCAGGCGTTGGGCGCCGGCCGGGTCGGGCTGTACTTCGACGACGGCGGGCGTCACCGCGACAAGCGTTACCGCATCCCGCTTGACCCTGACGCCATCGAGATTCGCAGGGCCTCGCCGGCAAGCTTGCCAAACCCTGGGCAGGGCCCGCGCCGCCCACACACTGCCTGACCACCATTTTTTGCACGGGAGACTTCGTCCGATGACGACGACCAGACACACCACGCTCACCTACCGGTTGAGCTTCAACACGCCCGCCTTCCTCGGCAATGCCGAGCAGCAGGGGCAGTGGCGCACGCCGCCGATCAAGGCGCTGATCCGGCAGTGGTGGCGGGTGGCCTACGCGGCGGATCATCCGAGGGGCATGTCGGTGGCCGACATGCGCCGTGCCGAAGGGCGGCTGTTCGGCGTGGCGGCAGATGGCGGAGACTCGAACCGGAGTCTGGTACGGCTGCGGCTGAGTCGGTGGGACAAGGGCCGCCTCACCAGTTGGAATGGTCTCGACCAGGATCGAGTGACGCATCCCGAGGTCAAGAACCGGGAGGGTCGGCTGACACCGGTGGGCGCCCACTTGTACATGGGATACGGGCCACTGATCTTCAGTCAAGGTACGGCACTGAAGAACGCGGCTGCCATTCAAGCTGTTGAATCCGCCGACCTGTCGATCGCCTTCCCGTCCGACGACGAATCAATCCGCCTGCGCCACGCTCTCTGGCTGATGCACCACTACGGCACCCTGGGCGGACGCAGCCGCAATGGCTGGGGATCGTTCAGCCTCACGCCGTGCGACGGGGTGCCAGCCTTCGCTGCGGGTCTCGACAAAGCCCTGACGCTGCCTTGGCGCGATGCCCTCCAAACAGACTGGCCGCACGCCATCGGTACTGACGTGAAAGGCGCGCTGATCTGGCAGACCGAAGCCCTGGCCGACTGGAAGGCGGTGATGCGGCGTCTGGCCGAAATCAAGATCGGCCTTCGCACGCAGTTCCTCTTTCGCAGCGGCAAGAACGCGCCTGAGCCCGAGGCTCGGCATTGGATCAGCTACCCGGTGACGAATCACAACGTGGCTGCGTGGAAGGGTAAAGGTGGAGATTTTCGCCTGCCCAACAGCCTGCGCTTCAAGGTCCGCGCCGAGCCAGACGGCAAGCTGGTGGGCGTGGTCTTCCATGTTCCGTGCCTGCCGCCCTCCGAGTTTCGGCCGGATCGCACTGCCATCACCCGTGTCTGGGAACAGGTCCATCGCCACCTCGACGACGTGGCCCGCCTGAAGCGCATTCCCGCCTGATCCGAGCGTCACACCATGAACGACCACGACCAAGATCCCACGCTGCTCTGGCAGACCAAGCTCCACGCCCGTCTGCACGACCCGGCCGAGAAGGCGCTGGTGCTGCTGCGCGATCCTGCCGGCCACGAAGGCGGCTCCTCCCGTGCGCTGCACCGCCTGCTGGGCTACCAGCGGCTGGACGTGGCGAACCTCGACCCGGACAACGCCGATGTGCTGCACACCGCGCTGTTCCACCACGGCATCCCCGCGCCGATCTACGAGACCGTGCGCCGCGCCGACTGGTGGGCCGCCGCTGCCGACCGCCCGCAGTGGCCGATGCAGGAGATCACCATCACGACCCGAAAGGGTGAGCAGCGCACGCTCAAGGTGGCCGACCACGCGCAGGTGCGCTGGACGAACAAGCCGGTGCTGATCCACCCGCTGACGGCCAAGGAGTTCGACCTCGGGCGCAGTGGTGGGTTGGGTGACACGGATCTGGCCGATCTGAAGTCGCGCAGCTTCGAGCACTTTGCGGACCTCGTGCAGCAACAGGACGATGGCACCCCGCACTGGCAACGCACGCTGCTGGCGTACTGGCGCTTCGGCCCCGAGCTGCGCGAAGAAGAGGACAACGGCAAGCTCGGTGCGTTATGGCCGCTGCTGCCCGCCGACACCCGCGTGCCTGACCACAGCATCTGGGACCACCTCGACCTGACCTCGGCCTTTGCCGGCGCGTTCGCGGGTGACCCGGACGGCGAGGTGGCGCTGCTGACGATGGCGCTTGGCCCTGTGCAGGGCTTCATCGCGGCGGCGCGCACGACCTCGGATTTGTGGGCCGGCTCGCACCTGCTGTCGCGGCTGGCCTGGGAGGCGATGAAGCCGGTGTGCGAGGCGCTCGGGCCGGACGCGATCCTGTTCCCGCGCCTGCGCGGCGTGCCGCAGGTGGACGTGTGGCTGCGCGAGGAATGCGGCCTGCCGGGCAAGCTGTTCGCCGATGCGCCCTGGACCGAGGGCAACACCGACGCGAACCCGCTGTTCGCCGCCGCGCTGCCGAACCGCTTCGTCGCGCTGGTGCCGCGTGCGCGTGCGGCGGTGCTGGCCCGGCAGGTCGAGGACACCGTGCGCGGCTGGCTCAAGCAGTTGGGCGAGACCGTGGTGGACCGCTTGCTGGTCGAGGCCGGCATGGACAAGGCCGAGCGCCAGCACTGCCACCAGCAGATGCGTGACCAGTTGGCCGGTTTCCCCGAGGTGCATTGGGCGGCGGTGCCGTTCTCGCTGATCCGCCCGCGCAACACCGAGCGCCAGACCGACCTCGACACCACCCAGCTTTCGCAGGCGATGGCGCCGTTCTTCGGTGTGCAGCCCGGCCAGCCGGCGGGTTTCCTCGACAGCCCTGCCTGGAAGGTGCTGCAGGCCGAAACGAAATGGGACGACCGCACCACCTTCTTCGCCCCGAACCCTGGCGCGCTCTACCCGGCGGTGCAGGATCTGGCCGAGCGGGTGCTGGCGGCGGCCAAGTCGGTGCGTCCCTTCGCGCAGACCGAGCAGACGGGCTGGCGCTGCTCGCTGACGGGCGAAACCGAGTGGCTGACCACCGACCCGGCGCACCTGACCCTGACCGCCACGCAGCGCAAGACCCAGCGCACCCTGTGGACCGAGATCGCCCGCCGCCGCCCCGCCTGGGCACGCAAGGGCGAGCACCTCGGCGCGCTGCCGGCGATCAAGCGGCTGTGGCCGACGATCTTCGCCAAGGAAGTCGGGCAGGTGCTGGGTGACCGTGACAGTGACAGCGCCCGGCGCTTTGTCATCTCCACGCACACGATGGCGCTGGCGCACCAGATCGACCGCTGGCTGGCCGACGGCGCGAAGACCACGCCGGAACTGACCCGCGCCTTGGCCGAGCACGGCGACAGCCCGGTGGCGTTGCCGCGCCAGACCATGCGCAAGTACGCCCGCCAGCCGCAGGCGCTCGATCGTGCTCGCCGCCTGCCCGGTTTGCTGGAGACCGCTGCCGAACAGGAAGACTTGGACGAGGCCGGCGCACAGGCGCTGCGCAAGGCGGTGCAAGGCGCCCTGGGCAGCGGTGCCGATGACCGCGTGGAGACCTACTACAGCCTCGTGCTGATGGACGGGGACCGCATGGGCGCGTGGCTGGCCGGTGGCGACGAGTACGCGATCACCTACGGCGAGAGCTTCCACCCGCAGGTGCGCAAGGTGGTCGAGCAACAGGCGAGCCGCCAGAAGCACCTCAAGGCGTACACCGAGCAGAAACGCGCCGTCTCGCCGAACCGCCACCTCGCCATCTCGGGCGCGCTCAACGACTTCTCGCTGCACGTCGTGCCACATGTGGTCGAGACCGAGTTTCCGGGGCGGCTGATCTACGCGGGCGGGGACGATGTGCTGGCGATGCTGCCGGTGGCGGATCTGCTGCCGGCGATGCAGCGGTTGCGCGTGGCCTACGCGGGGCACGATCCGCAGCACGAGAAGGGCGACCGCTCGAAGGGGTTGACGCTGCACGAGGGCTTCGCGCTGCTGCAGACCAAGCAGGGGCCACGCCTGCTGCGCATGATGGGCGACAAGGCCACGGCCAGTTGCGGCGCCGTGGTCGCGCACCACCAGGCGCAGCTCGGCGCGGTGATGCGCGAGTTGCGGGCGGCCGAGCAGCGCGCCAAGAACGTGGGCGAGCGCAACGCCTTCAGCCTGACGCTGGTCAAGCGTTCCGGCGGTGCTTTGTCGGTGACGGCCAAGTGGGGCGAGCCGGCGACGTTGCTGCACGACCTGCGCGGTTTTCTGCGCCATGAAGGGGTGTCGCGCCGGGCGGTCTACAACAGCCTGGACTGGCTGAAGGATCTGCCGCACGACCGGCCCGAGATGCTGGCGTCGCTGCTGGCCTACCAGCTCGATCGGCAGTCGGATCAGGCCGCCCGGAAGGACCATGACGTGCCCGATCTGGCCCGGCGGCTGGCCGCGCTCACCTTTGATGACGAGGCGCATCCGGAGACGAGGCCGGAGCGCACGACGGGTGCCGTCCGGCGTGATCGCCTTGACTGGCTGGCGAACTTCATGGGCGTGGCCGAGTTCCTGGCCCGCGAAACCCGCAGCGGAGCGTGAGCATGAACGTGAACAACATGACGACGACCACGGCAACCCACCGCTTCATCGAGCCGCTGGACGTGCTCTTCCTGCGCGGCAACAAGCTGTTCGGCGATCCGGGCAGCTTCGGTGAGAGCCTGGTGCCACCCTGGCCCTCGGCGGTGGCGGGGGCGCTGCGCTCGCGGATGCTGGCTGATGCGGGGATCGACCTGGCTGCGTTCGCCGACGGGCGGATCGTGCATCCCGTGCTGGGCACGCCGCAGGCGCCGGGTGATTTCGCGGTGACGGCGTTCGACGTGGCCCGACGCCTGTCTGACGGCAAGGTGGAGACGCTGCACCCGGTGCCCGCCGATCTCGTGCTGGGCGAGGGCGACACGAAGGACAGCATCAGCGTGCGCCGGGTTCAGCCCGTGACACCTGTGGCCGGGTTGCTCAGTTCCGCGCCGCTGGCACAGTGGCCCGTGCTGCCGCAGGACGACCGCGCCAAGCCAGTGGGCGGGCGCTGGCTGACGCAGGCGGGCTGGGCGGCGTATCTGGCGGGCAAGACGCCGAGTGCGGACCAGTTCGTCACGACGGGGGCGCTGTGGCAACTCGACTCGCGTGTCGGTGTCGGATTGGATGCCGAGACCCGGCGGGCGGCCGACGGGCAGCTTTTCACGGTGCAGGCGGTGGCGTTCCGGCCGGGTGTCGGGTTCCTGGCGAGCGTGCAGGGAGCCCAGCCGCCACAGGCTGGGCTGCTGCGGCTGGGTGGTGACGGGCGAGGTGCGGTGCTGGACACGGCCAAGGCGTACCAGCCGTTCCAGCCTGACTGGGCCGCGCTGGCAAGGGCAAGGTGCTGCCGGCTCGTGCTGACGACGCCGGGGCTGTTCGCGGCGGGCTGGGCGTTGCCGGGTTTCGACGCGGGGACGCAGCGCGTGGTGCTGCCGGGTCTGACGGCGCGGCTGGTGTGTGCTGCCGTGCCGCGTGCCGAGACCGTCAGCGGCTGGGATCTGGCACGGCGGTGTCCCAAGCCGGCCCAGCGCGTGGCCCCGTCGGGCAGCGTCTATTGGCTCGACGAACTCGACGCCACCCCTGAGGCACTCCGCAAGCTTGCCGAACGCGGCCTGTGGCACGGCGACTTCGACAATCCGTCGCGTCGTGCCGAAGGCTTCAACCGATTCACCCTCGCCGTTTTCTGATTCTGCTCAAGGGATTCATTCACCATGTTTCAAAAACAAGCTGCTGTCTTTCTGTACGCCGTCAGCCCGGTCCATGTCGGCGCCGGCTCGGCGGTCGGGGTCATCGACAACCCGATCCAGCGCGAGCGCCACACCCGCCACCCGAGCTTCGCGGGCTCCGGCATCAAGGGGGCGCTGCGCCACGGTTTTGAAGCCATCGGCGGCGATCCGAAGCTGATCGACCGCCTGTTCGGCCCGCCGTCGCAGAGCGGCGACCTGCACGCCGGGGCGCTGAGCTTCGGCGATGCGCAGCTCGTGGCGCTGCCGGTGCGCAGCTTGCGCGGCGGCTACGTGTACGCCACCTGTCCGCAGGCGCTGGCGCGGGCGCAGCGGCTGCTGACGCTGGTGGGCGTGCCGACCCGCTGGACGATTCCGGTGGTGGATGCCGGGCAGTGCTTGATCACCAATCCGGCCTTGCTGTCTGGAAACGACAAGCTGCACCTCGAAGCCTTCGAATACACGGCACGGGTGTCCCCCCCGGTGCGCGATCTGTCGTCGGACATCGCGACCAAGGCGATCCCGGCCGGTGATGCCTACACCTTCTTCCGCGACAAGCTCGCGCAGGATCTGGTCGTGCTGTCCGACACCGATTTCGCCTACTTCAGCGAGCACGCGATGCTGGTCGAGCCGCATGTGCGCATCGATGAGAAAACCGGCACGGCGTCGTCAGGCGGGCTGTTCTACACCGAGAACCTGCCGCCCGAGTCGCTGCTGCTGGCGCCGCTGATGGCGAGTGCCACCCGCAGCGGGCAGGCAGAGAAGCTGGAGGCGGCGGAGGTGATGTTCAAGCTCAAGACGCTGATCGATGGTCGCCTGATCCAGATTGGCGGGGATGCCACCACGGGTCGCGGGCTGGTGATGGCCAAAGTGGTGGAGGGCTGAGGCGATGGAACAGACTCTCGAACAGAAGCGGGCGCAGGACGCCTGGACCCGCGCCCAAGGCTGCAGCGACGAATACCAGAAGCTCGCCAAGGGGCTGCCGGCGCTGATCATGAACAGCGGGCTGATGCAGGTGATGGCGTTCCTGGAGGAAAAGGGTTCCAAGGAGAAGCAACGCCATTGCCGTGACCTTGGCCAGCACCTGCGCCAGTGGCTGGTGAAGCGGTTTCCGAAGGAATTCACGAGCACCGAATTCAAGCCGTTCATGGAGAAGCTGATGCAGGCTAAGCCGGCGGTGTTTCAGGACATCACCACTGAAGCCTTCGCCTGGCTGCGCTGGTCGCGGCAAATGGCGGCGGCGGCGCACGCCACTGCCCAGAAGGGAGCCTGAAATGGCCATTGCTGCTGTGCCGGCTTACCTGGGCCGGGATTTCTCGACGGCTTCACCGGGGCTGCGCTTCGGGATGTACCTGCCGCTGTGGGGCGAGGATCGCCGCACGGGTGAACTCGTCTGGGAAACGCGGGACTACAAGTACGAAGTGCGTGGTCAGGAGCGCACGGAGCGCCGTCTGCCGCACGAGAACAAGGTCGATGCGATTCGGCAGGCACTCAAGCTCACGCCGCCCGATGTTGCTGTCATGGGTGCCCTGCTGAAGCGCCAGTCTGCGCTGGCGCTGCCGATCGCCGATGCGGGGCTGATGCTGGTGTCCGAGGCCCAGGCGGTCGCGCCGTTCACGACGGGCCTCGGCAACGAGCACCCGCTCGAAAACGGCTTCGCGTTCCTGAACCCGTATGGCCTGCCGTATCTGGCGGGCAGCGGCGTCAAGGGGGTGCTGCGGCAGGCGGCGCGTGAGCTGGTTTCCGGGGCGTGGGGTGATCCGCAGGGCTGGGACGATGCGGCCATCGACGCCCTGTTCGGCCACGTCTGCGACGACGAGGACGGGTTGCAGCGCGGCGCGCTCACCTGCTGGGACGTGATCCCGCAGCTTGCCGGCGATGCGCTGCAAGTCGAGGTGATGACCCCGCACCAGTCGCATTACTACCAGCAGAACCAGAACCAGAACCCGCATGAGTCCGGCTCGCCCATCCCGATCAACTTCCTGACGGTGCCGCCGGGTTCCGGGTTCGTGTTTCATCTGCAATGCGATGTGCCGTTCCTGCAGCGCATCGCGCCCGAGCTGGTGCAGGACCGGCGCTGGCACGCCCTGCTGAATGCCGCACTCGCGCACGCCTTCGCGTGGCTGGGCTTCGGCGCCAAGACGGCGGTGGGCTATGGCGCGATGAGTGTCGATCAGAACGCCATGCGCAAATCGCAAATCGCTTGGGAGGAGCGCCAGCGCCAGCGGGCCGACGACGCGCAAGCCCTGACACGCGAGGCCGAGAAAACGCGCATGGCACCTGCCGATCGGGCCATGGCCGATCTGTTTGACCAGCGCACCGACAAGAACCAGGACGAACGTTCGGTGTTGTTCACCGCGCTCAAGGCGGGCAAGCTCTCCGAGCATCGGCGGGAGGCGGCGCAGCGACTCAGGATCTTGATGCAGGCGCAGAAACGGTGGAAGGAAAAGACCGAGAAGAAGAATCCGGAAAAGGATCAACCCCACCAAGACACACTGCTGGTTCAGAAGTGGCTCAGTGCCTGAAGGAGTTTCCATGACCACGCTCGACCTCACCCCCCTGATCCGCGCCTTGGCCTCCCTCCAGCGCGGCCTCACCCGCTGGCAGGCCACACCGGACGACGAGGAGCTGCGCGACGCCTGCATTCAGCGGTTCGAGTTCACCTTCGAGCTGTGCTGGAAGATGCTCAAGCGGCGGCTGGAGATGGACCTGCCGAACGCGGTCGAGGTCGATGCCATGAGCTTTCGGGCGCTGATCCGGGCCGGGGCGGAGCAGGGTTTGCTGGGCGATGTCGCGCCGTGGTGGGTCTACCGCGACAAGCGCAACATCACCTCGCACACCTACGACGCCCGCAAGGCGGCGGAGGTCGCGGCGGTGCTGCCCGCCTTCGCCCGGGACGCGCAGGCGCTGCTCGACGCCTTGCAGCAGCGTGGCGGTCACGAGGAGCATGGCGATGCTTGATCCCGTCACGCTGCTGCCGAAGACGCTCCACCTCCTTCCTGCTGAACACGTGCTGTTGCAGAGGCTGCTGGCGAGGCACCTTCCCGGCGTGGGGGTGCTGGCTTTCGGTTCGCGTGTGGTCGATTGGCCGGGCAGTCGGGGGATCAAGCCGCACTCAGACCTCGATCTGGCTGTGACGGGGCGCCCTGCTGACCTGACGCTCGCGGCCCTGCGCGCTGATCTGGAGGACAGCGACCTGCCATGGCGCGTCGATGTCTGCCTGCTCGATGAACTGCCGGTGCCACTGCGGAGGCTGATCGCCCGCCATGGCGTGACCCTCCGTCCGCTGATCGCCTGAACGACCCAAATCGATGACCGACATTCTGCCCTTGCCTCTCCCCCTCGCCCGCTACCGCTTCACTGCCCGCTTCGCCGACGACCTGCACCTGCCGCCTTACGCCGGCTCGCTCCTGCGCGGCGTCTTCGGTGCGGCGCTGCGGCACACGGTGTGCATGACGGGGCTGTCGGTGTGCGGCGAGTGTCCGTTGCAGCGCACCTGCGCGTATCCCGCCATGTTCGAGACGCCACCACAGCCCACCCAGTTCGCCCAGCGGTTCACGGCGGTGCCCAACCCCTACGTCATCGAGCCGCCGACGCCGACCCCCGCGCCGCAGGTGCTGCCCATCGGCGAGCCGCTGGTGTGGCACATGGTGCTGATCGGGGCGGCGACGCTGGACCGGCTGGCGCTGATTGTCCGCGCCTGGGAGCGGGCCTTGCGCCAAGGGCTGGGTCCGCAGCGGGTGCCGGGCGCGTTGCTGGGGGTTGAGCGGGTGGACGAGGCCGGGGATCTGACGCCCCACGACGCCGAAGCCCAGGCCGCCCTGGCAGAACCTGCCACGACCGGGGTCACCCTGCATTTCCACACTCCCTTGCGCCTGCAACACCAGGGCCAGGCGCTCCGCCCCGACCAGCTCGATGCCCGCACGCTGCTCAGCCAGATGTTGCGCCGCACGAATCTGGTGCTCGACCTGCACCTGGGCATCCGGCCGGCGCCGTTCGATGCCTCGGCGCTGCTGGCCGCCGTGGTGCCGACGCTGTCGGATGACCGCAGCGACCTGCGCTGGCAGGACTGGACGCGCTACTCCGGGCGCCAGCGGCAGGAGATGAACCTCGGCGGTGTGGTCGGCGCGTGGACGCTGACGGGGGCGCTGGGGCCGTTCGTGCCGTGGCTGCGGCTTGGGCAGTGGCTGCACCTGGGCAAGAGCGCGACGATGGGGCTGGGCGGCTACCAACTGGAGATGCACACCGCATGAGCGCCCTGTTTTTCATCAGCCGCCACCCCGGTGCTGTCGAGTGGGCACGCCGTCAGGGGCTGGCCGTCGATCACTGGTTGACGCACCTTGACCCGGCCGCCGTGCGACCCGGCGACACCGTGGCCGGGACGCTGCCGATCCACCTCGCCGCACAGGTTTGTGCGCGCGGCGGGCGCTACCTGCACCTGAGCCTGGATCTATCGGCGCACCTGCGTGGGCGGGAGCTGTCGGCCGAGGAGCTGGACGAAGCGGGTGCGCGACTGGAGTCGTTTCACATTACCCAGGCACCTCGTTGTCATCAATTGATTAAAACATTGCATGAAAAATCAAATTGAAACCCATGTCTGCCTGGTCTCCGCTCAGGCGACTCCTAATCTCTTGCCTGTATTTGAT
>JBEANV010000325.1:0-10654 GCA_041165285.1 Pseudomonadota bacterium
AGCCGGGCCGCAGGATGTAGGCGTTCTCCAGCCCCGCCATCGTGCGCACGGCGGCGAGCTGGATGTCGAAGGGCAGGGAGGTCGAGATGCCGTTCGGGTAGAACTCGTGCGTCGTCAGCCCTTCCGGTTCGAGGAAGATCTGGTGCGAATCCTTGTCGGCGAAGCGGTTGATCTTGTCCTCGATCGACGGGCAGTAGCGCGGCCCGACACCCTCGATCACGCCGGTGAACATCGGGCTGCGGTCGAAGCCGGTGCGCAGGATGTCGTGGGTCTGCTGGTTGGTGTGCGTGATCCAGCAAGGCACCTGCTTCGGATGCTGCGCGGCGTGGCCCATGAAGCTGAACACGGGCACAGGGTCGAGGTCGCCGGGCTGTTCGACGCACTTCGAGAAGTCGATCGAGCGGCCGTCGATGCGCGGCGGCGTGCCGGTCTTCAGGCGCGCTTGCGGCAGCTTCAGTTCCTTCAGCCGCGCCGACAGGCTCACCGCCGGCGGATCGCCCGCACGGCCGGCCGGGTAGTTGTTTAGACCGACGTGGACCTTGCCATCGAGGAAGGTGCCCGCCGTCAGCACCACCGCAGCGGCACGAAAGCGGATGCCGATCTGCGTCACGGCGCCGACCACGCGGTCACCTTCCACCATCAGGTCGTCCACCGCCTGCTGGAAGATCCACAGGTTCGGCTGGTTCTCCAGGCGGTGGCGGATCGCGGCCTTGTAGAGGATGCGGTCGGCCTGCGCACGGGTGGCCCGCACGGCCGGTCCCTTGCTCGAATTCAGGATGCGGAACTGGATGCCCGACTCGTCCGTCGCCGCCGCCATCGCGCCGCCGAGCGCATCGATTTCCTTGACCAGGTGGCCCTTGCCGATCCCGCCGATCGACGGGTTGCAGCTCATCTGGCCGAGGGTCTCGATGTTGTGGGTGAGCAGCAGCGTGCGGCTGCCCATGCGGGCGGCGGCGAGCGCGGCTTCGGTGCCGGCGTGGCCGCCACCGACGACGATGACGTCAAATGTGTCGGGGTAGAGCATCGGGCGCTCCGAGTGAGGACGGGGTGTCCGCACGGGGCGCGCGGACAAACCTCGATTTTAGTTTCGTGCGGCCACGGCGCGTGCGTACAACGCAGAGACCGCTTCCGGCACCAGCCGACTCAGCGCGTCGCGGGCTTCGGACGACGCGATCATCTCCACCTGCTCGGGCGCCATGCTGTCCGGGTCGCCGCCGAGCAGGATGATCGGGGCCAGCAGGTCGGCCAGATCCGGTTCGTCGAACATCGCGTTCCAGTGGTCCGGCGTCAAGGCCGCCGCGTGCAGGAAGCCGATGCACCACAGCTCCGCATCGACCACCACGTCCGAGGCGTCGTCGCTGCCGGGGATCTCGGCGATGCCGAACAACGGCTCCAGCGTGTCCGGACCTTCCTTCAGCTGCCGGTCGATCGAGGCGAGGTGGCGCAACGCGAGCTGCACGACGCGCTTGGTCTGCTTGCCGCTGGCGAAGGGCGAACTTTCCGGATCGTCGCTGTTCCACAGGCCGGGTACCCAGACATCGGCGTCGGGCAGCGTCGGCGTCAGCAGCAGGGCGGTGAGGTAGCCGTCGAGACTTTCCATGTCCATGACCGACTCATCGGAGGCGGCCGACAGCAGCAACTGATCGAGTTCGTCCATCTCCGCTTCGGTCAGTGGCGGGTTGTCGAGGGCGGGGTTGTATTGGGGGTGTTTCACGTGGAACAGCGGACGAGCCGCGGCAGGTCTGGGAGGCGGTCAGTGTGGCACGATCGGTCCACCATGGAATGCCGTCCCCGCTGCGCTGCCTGCTGCATCGCGCCCTCGATCTCCAGCCCGATTCCGGGGATGCCGAACGGCAAGCCGGCGGGTATGCCCTGCGTCCAGCTCGATGAGGATCTGCGCTGCCGGATCTTCGGTCAGCCGGAGCGGCCCGCGGTGTGCGGTGGGCTGAAACCGGGCGCGGAGATGTGCGGCGATCACCGCGAACACGCGCTGCACTGGCTCGCCCGCATGGAAGACCTGACGCGGCCCGGCTGAATCTGCGCCATGCTGCAGGGGTCGCGCTGCGTCGGGTGGCGCGTTCCATCCATGAACGACCGGAGTGTTCCACGTGAAACTGCACATCGCCCCCCGCGCCCCGAACCCGCGCCGCGTCCAGATGTTCCTCGCCGAGAAGGGCCTGTCGATCGAGACCGTGCCGGTGGCGATCAATACGCAGGAGCACCGCACGGCGGAGTTCATGGCCAAGAACCCGGTGTCCCGCGTGCCGGTGCTGGAACTCGATGACGGGCGTTTCCTCAGTGAGACCCGCGCCATCTGCACCTGGTTCGAGTGGTACCACTCCGAACCGAACCTGATGGGCGTCGATGCCGAGGAGCGCGCCTTCATCGAGATGCACGACCGGCGCGCCGAGTTCTACTGCCTGCTGCCGATCGCGAACTGGATCCGCCATGTGCATCCGGGACTCGCGCCGCTGGAGCAGCCGCAGTTTCCCGAGTTCGGTCAGTCGCAGGCGGACAAGCTTCCGGAGCTGCTGCGGGTTTTTGACGTGGCGCTGGCCTCGCGGCCGTACTGGGCGGGCGAGCGCTTCACCATCGCGGACATCACGGCGTTCTGCGCGATCGAGTTCGCGCGTGGGCTGATGCGCTTCCGGCCGAGTGACGCCGGTTTGACGCATCTGCAGGACTGGCGCGACCGCATCAACGCGCGGCCGAGTGCCAAAGCGGGCATGTGACCTCTGCGGCAATGCAGGCTGTGGTCACGCCATCCACCAATGGGTCGGCGGCGCCCCGAGCCGCTGCGTGAACACCCGCGTCAGCGCTGCGGGCGAGGTGTAGCCGACCGCCTCGGCCACCTGCTTCACCGGCCGGCCCTGCGCGAGCAGCGTGCGTGCCACGCGCAACCGCCAGTCGGTCAGGTAGTCGCCCGGTGGCACACCGACCACGGCCCGGAATTGCGTCGCCAGCATCGTGCGCGACCAGCCGGCTTCGGCAGCCAGTGTCTGCAACGTCCACGGCTCACCGGGGCGGGCGTGGATGGCATCCAGCACCCGCCGCAGTCGCGCGTCGGCCAGTGCGCCGAGCAGACCGACCCGCCCGCGGGCCTCGTCCACCGCCTGACGCAGTACCTGCAGCAGCAGCACCTCGGCCAGCCGCGTCAGCACTTCGCCATGCGCGCTGGCGCCAGCCTCGTATTCACTGACCAGCAATGCCCAGGTTGCCGCCATCGGGCGTGGCATCTCGCGTTGCGGCACCACGATCAGCGGCGGCAGCGCGCCAATCAGCGGATTCAGCGCCGGATCGCCGAAGCGCACCGGCGCGCTCAGTAGCGTGGCGCCGCTGTCACTCAGCGCGCGCAGCGTGTGGGCTGCGGGTGCCGGTAGCCAGAGCAGCGCTGGCTGCAGCAACGCCTGGTGAGGCTCGATCTGTACCGGCCCGCGCAGCAGCAGGTGCAGCCAGCCAGGGTTGCACGATAGGCGGGTGTCGGGTGTGACTGGCGCCGCCAGCGGAGTTGGACGGATCGGGTCGGCGGTCAGTGCAAACCGCTGGAGCAGCGTGGTCAGGGGGTCATTCATCACCAGATTTTCTCTGGAATGAATGAACGATCAGAAAGCAGAAATTCTATTAACTTTGCTATTCATGCAGCAAAGATGAATCGTGTCTTTTTGGCGACTATTGCGGCTTATTTGTAATAAATTGAAACCAAATCAGCGGTGTCCCGGCCACCGAATCACCCCCGTGGACAGCCCCGTTCCGACCAGCACGATTGCTCCACCCACCAGCATCGGGCCCGTCACGGTTTCGCCCAGGAACAGCGCGCCCCAGAGTGTCCCGAATACCGGCACCAGGAACGTCACCGTCACCGCCCGCGACGCGCCGACACGCTCGATGAGCCGGAAGAACAGCACGTAGGCGATGGCGGTACAGCCGATGCCGAGTGCCAGTGCCGCGCCCCACGCCAGCCCGCCCGGCGTCCGTGCTGGCCAGGCCCACAGTGCAAACGGTGTCAGCGCGACGGCCGAGACGATCTGCGAGCCGGCGGCGTTGACCATCGGTGGCACGCCGGTGAGGTGGCGCTTGGTGAAGTTCGCCGCGAAGCCGTAGCACGCGGTCGCGCCCAGCATGGCCAGCAGCGCCCAGCCCGAGCCCCCCGGCTTGAAATCGGCCTTGTCGGCGGCCAGCAGCACGACCCCCGCCATGCCGATCACCAGCCCCGCCAACCGCCCCGTGCCCAGCCGGTCGCGCAGCCAGACGGCGCCGATCAATGCAGTCATGATCGGCACGGTGGCATTCAGGATCGATGCCAATCCCGCCGTGATCGACAACGTTGACCAGGCGATGAGGACAAATGGGATCGCACTGTTGAACAGGCCCATCACCGTCACCACGCCGATCCGCTCGCGCAGCGCGGCCACCTGACCGCGCCAGATGAGCAGCGGCAGCAGGCAGACGGTGGCGATGGCCACGCGCAGCCACATCAGTGGCAGCGCACCAAAGGCCGGTGCGGCGTAGCGCATGAACAGGAACGAGCCGCCCCAGAGCGCGGCAAGCAGGATCAGATCGGCGATGTCACGCGGCTTCAAGAGGGGCTCCCGATTCAAAGGCGAGCAATGCCCGTTTGCGGTCCAGACCACCCGCATAGCCAGTGAGTGTGCCGTCGCGGCCAACGAGGCGGTGGCAGGGGATGATGATCGACAGCGGATTGCGCCCGGTCGCTGCGCCCACGGCACGGGAGGCCGTCGGGCGTCCGAGCGACGCGGCAAGCTCGCCGTAGGTCCGTGTGCTGCCGTGGGCGATGCGGGCAAGTTCGGCCCAGACCGCTTGCTGGAACGGGGTGCCGATCGGGGCCAGCGGCAGGTCGAACGTGCGGCGTTGGCCGGCGTACCAGGCGCTCAATTGCGCGGCGGTTTCGCACAACAACGGGTGCTGGTCACTGCGCCGCCAGTCTTCGGCGGGGCCGTCGAAATGGCGTTGACCGACGAACCAGGCGCCCTGCAAACCGACCTCGGAGGCAGCCAGCAGCATGGTATCGAGCGGTGTTGACAAGGTCGTCCAGCATGTGATTGGTTTCATGTCGATTCCTGGTTCGAGAGTGGGGGTGGTGGTGCGCTGGCCCCGCGCCACAGGTGCAGCGTCGCGTAGCTGCGCCATGGCCGCCAGGCCTGCGCCAGCGTGTCGGCCTGGGCGCTGGTGACACCACCAAGCGCCTTGCGCAGCACCACGTCGCCGCTCGGCCAGGCATCGGGCCAGCCAAGGGCGCGCAGGGCGATGTACTGGGCTGTCCACGGGCCGATGCCGGGGAGTCCCTGCAGACGGGCCAGCATCGCGTCCAGATCGGTGCAGGGGCCGAGGTCGAGTGCGCCGGACGCGACGGCACGGGCCAGCGCCACCAGTGCCGCAGCCCGGCTGCGCACGATACCCAGGGCGGCGAGCGCGGCGGGATCGAGTGCGGCCAGCCGCGCTGGTGTGGGAAACAGGTGGTGCAGCGCGGCGAAGGGCGTGGGGGTGGCTTCGCCGAAGGCCTCGACCAGCCGGCCGGCCAGTGTGTGGGCGGCCTTCACGCTGACCTGCTGCCCCAGCACGGCCCGCACCGCCACCTCGAATCCGTCGATCGCACCGGGCACGCGCAGACCGGGCACACCCGCCGCCAGCGGCCCGAGGCCGTGCGCGACCGCCAGGGGATCGCAGCTCAGGTCGCACAGCCGGCCCACCCCGGCCAGCACCGCGGGCAACACCCGCTGCAATCCCGGCGACACGGTCAGCGCCACGGCGTGGCGCGCGGCGGGTGCCAGTGCCACGGCGAGCCAGCCGGTTTGCGCTGCGTCGCCGCTGCCGAGCCGCAGGGTGCGGCGGTACAGGCCGGTGGAGGTGGCGTCGGCGGCGACCACCTCTTCGACGCCCCGCACGCAGCGTGCGGCGAGGAAGTCCAGCAAACCGGTCCAGTCGAACGGTGGGCGAAACGCCAGCTCGAACCGCAAGCTGCCGGCCACGTCCGCGGCGGCCGGGTCGGTGGCGCGGCGCATGGTGCGCGGTGTGAGGCCGTAGCGGCTGCGGAACAGGGTGTTGAACCGGCGCAGGCTGCCGAAGCCTGCGGCCAGTGCCACCTCGGTCACGGGCAGCGCCGTGTCCGCCAGCAGCCGCTTGGCCAGCAGCAGCCGCTGTGTTTGCGCATAGTCGATCGGGCTGACGCCGAAGGCCGCACCGAACACGCGGCGCAGATGGCGGTCGGTGATGCCGAGTTGCCCGGCCAGGCCGACCAGACCGGCGCTGTCGAGATCGCCGGCCTCGATGCGCCGTGCCGCGGCCCACGCAAGGCGGGAGGGTGCGTCGAGCGACGAGCGTCCGGGTGCCAGCTCGGGCCGGCAACGCAGACAGGGGCGAAAACCACCGGCCTCTGCAGCGGCGGCGTGCGCAAAGAATCGGCAGTGTTCTGCCTTGGGGGTGCGCACGCTGCAGACCGGGCGGCAGTAGATGCCCGTGGAGGTCACGCCGACGAAGAAGCGCCCGTCGAAACGCCGGTCACGGGCGACAAGGGCGGCATACAGCGTGGCGGCATCGGGGGTCTGCATCCGGCGGATTATCCACAGGCTGCCGACGGTGACTCGCCGTTTTCGGACGTGATGTTCTGCCACCCCGGGTGTGGGAGCGAATAAAATAGCGGGTATTTGTTTTTCTGTATTTGCTGGTTTTTGTTATTCGAGAAATTCCAGCGGTGGCCGTTGGAATGGAATACCACAACGTCTAGTGACAAATGCCACTGTGCAATGTGCCGTGTTGAGTATCAAATGCTTACATCGGTTCTTGTTCCCGAGGGGGTTGTCGTGGGTGTTGCGAAAAAAGTATTGTTGCTTGAATTGAATGAAATCAATTGGCGTGTGATCGACCGATTGATCGAACAAAGGGGCGGTGGTTTTCTGCCCAATTTCATAAAACTGAAAAAACAGGGCACGTGGGCAGTTCAATCCGCGGTGGAGCGCTCGCCGCTGCTGGACCCTTGGATTACCTGGGTCACCTTGCACACCGGGGTTTCTCCCGCCGTGCATGGCGCATCGGTGCTGGAGCAGTCGTCGGACTCCATCAGCGCACCGCGCACCTGGCAATATGCCGCCGACGCGGGACGCAAGGTGGGGGTGTTCGGGAGTATCAGCTCGTACCCGCCGCCGCCGCTCAACGGGTTTGTGGTGCCCGGACCATTTGCCCCAGGCAACGAGACACACCCGCCCCGTCTGGCACCCGTGCAGGCCGTGAACCGGCGCTACACGCAGGTACACAACAAGACAACGCAAGCGCCCACTCTCGCAGAAAACGCCGGAACGGCAGCCGCGCTGATCGGCATGGGTCTCAGCCTGGGCACCATGGCCCATGTGGCGACCCAGCTGGTGCGAGAGCGGCTGCAATCGGGGCAGCGCTGGCGCCGGGTCTGCCTGCAGCCGCGCCTGAATTTCGACATTTTCGCGTCGCTCTACCGCAAGGAGCGCCCGGATTACGCCACCTGGCACAGCAACCATGCCGCGCATTTCATGCATCATTACTGGCGTGCCTGGGACGATGCGGTGTTTCCGGTCAAGGCGTCTGCCGAAGAGCGTCTGCAGTATGGCGAGGCCGTGCCGGAAGGGTATCGGCTGTGTGATGAGCTGATCGGGCGGGCAATGAATTTGCTGGATCAGGATACCGTGCTGGTGGTGGCATCGAGCATGGGCCAGCAGCCTTTTGTCAGCGACCGTTACAAGGCGGGCAAAGTCATTGTTCGGATCCGTGACATTGACGCCCTGCTGGCTGTGGTCGGTCGAGCGGGCATTTCCGATGTGGTACCGACGATGGTGCCGCAGTGGAATTTGCGCATTGAGGATCCCGTGCGCCGCCTGGCGGTGAAAACTGCGTTCGACACGGCCTATCGCCAGCGCGGTGAAGATGCTGTACAGCGCGAGGCGTCGTTTGTGGTGCAGGAAACCGACGCCATCCTGACGCTGACCCCGCTCGGCCTGACGCAGGACCAGCGGGATTGGCGGTATTTCTTTCCGCAGGGTGCCGCGGTCGATCCGACGGGGTACCCGATCGACGCGCTGATGGCGGTGGATGCGCCCACGGTCAAGCAGGGGATGCACCACATCGATGGGCTGCTGGCGTTCTTCGGTGCCGGGGTGCGCAGCGGTGTGCGCTTGCCGGACTGCACCAACCTGGACGTGGCGCCGACCTTGCTGGCCTTGATGGACGTGCCGGTACCGGCGGTGATGGAAGGCCGGGTGCTGGGCTGTACAGCGGCGCTGGCGGCCGGTGCGGAGTCTGCTGCGGTGGCGCTCGCTGCCTGAGTCGAGGGCCGTTAGCGCGCCGGCATGGCGGGTCGGACCCATCCGACCAGCAGACCGGCCGCCAACAGCGCGCAGCCGCCCGCAAACGCAAACGCTGCGCCCGGGCCTGCCGACTGGTAGGCCGCCCCGAACACGACCGACGCCGGCAGCAGCATCAGCCCGACTGTCAGGTTGAACCAGCCGAAAGCGGTGCCTTGGCCATCGGCGGGTGCGAGGTCGGCGACCATCGCTTTCTCGACCCCCTCAGTCGCGGCGAGGAACACCCCGTAGGCCGCAAATGCCGCGAACAGGCCGAGGCCGGCGTGGGGCAACACACCCAGCGCGGCATAGACGCCGGCATAGGCGACATAGCCGCCCACCAGCAGCCGCATCCGCCCGAAGCGGTCCGACAGCGCCGACAGCGGTGTCGACAGCACCATCGCCACCGCCGACACCCCTGCCCACAGCAGCGGCACCTGCGCCTGCGGCAGACCGAGTTCCCGGGCGCGCAGCAGCAGGAACATGTTCGACGAGTTGCCCAGCGTGAACAGCGCGACCACCACCAGATAGCGCCGGAAGGCGGGCGGCATGTCCCGCAGCCGCCAGTCGAAGGGCCTGCGCAGGGCGGCCGGCCGTTGTGTCGGCTCCTGGAGGCCGAGCGCCAGCACCAGGCACAGCACTGCCGGCACGATCGACCACACGAACACGTCCTTCAGCGCCATGCCGGACGCGAGCAGCGCCGCGGCCAGCAGCGGGCCGATGACGGCGCCCGCGTTGTCCATCGCCCGGTGCAGCCCGAAGGCGAGGCCGCGCCGCTCGGGGCCGATACTCGCGGCCAGCAGGGCGTCGCGCGGCGAGGTGCGCAGGCCCTTGCCGACCCGGTCGGCGAAGCGCAGCAGCAGCAGCCCCGGCCAGCCCGTCACCAGCGCCACCAGTGGCCGCCCGATCCCGGCCAGCCCGTAGCCGAACACGATCCATGGCTTGGCGCGCTGCGTGCGGTCCACCACCGCGCCCGAGAACAGCTTGAGCAGGCTGGCGGTCGCCTCGGCGATGCCCTCGATCAGGCCCAGCGTGCGCGGCCCGGCCATCAGCACCGACGACAGGTAGAGCGGGATCAGCGGATACAGCATCTCGGAGGCGGCATCGTTGACCAGACTGATCAGCCCGATCAGCCAGACGGTGCGGGGCAGGGCACGCAGGGAGGCCCACATCCTGCTCAGCCGCCGTCCGTGGCGTAGTCGAGCACCAGCACGTCGTCGAGCAGCGGTTGCAACCGGGTGACAAACGCTTGGTGCGCGGGATGTGGCAGGTAGTGGTCGCGCCCTGCTGCGTCGTCGAAGGTCAGCAGGAAGGCGTGGGTATAGCCGCGCGCCAGGCCTTCCGGGCTGACATCGGTGCCCGATTCGAGGGCACGCACGGTGTCGATCGCCGCGTGCAGCGCGTGGAAGGCGGCGGTGATCTCGGTGATGGCGGCCGGCAGGGTGTCCGGCTTGAACTTGAGCAGCACGAGGTGGCGGAGCATGTGGATAACCTTGTGGATAACTTCCCGTGTCCGTCAGGCACCGAGGCCGCGCAGCACGTCCCAGCAGGCACCCATCGTGTGGTAGTCGGTCTTTCCTGCGGGGCTTTTTTCGTCTGAATAGGCGCGGTTGTCGGGCGTGCGGATGCGGTACCAGGCGCCGTGGACATGATCGACCATGTGCGCCCAACTGTAGGTCCAGATCCGGTCGTGCCATTGCCAGTACGCGGCATCGCCCGTGCGCACCGCCAGCAGCGCGGCGGCGGCGAAGCTCTCGGCCTGGACCCAGAAATACTTGTCCGCGTCGCACACCTCGCCGCCCGGCGCGAAACCGTAGACGAGGCCGCCGTGGGTGTCGTCCCAGCCGTGGCGCATGGCGGTGTCGAAGAAGTGCCGGGCGGTCGGGACGATCCAAGCGGGCACCTCTTCGCCGGACGTGGCCTGCCGCTGGAGCAGATGCGCTTCGAGTTGCAGCAGCAGCTTGGCCCACTCGGTGAGGTGACCGGTCTGGAAGCCCCAGGGACGGAAGATGTTGGTCTTGTCGTCGCGGTTGTAGTCGGGATCGACCGACCAGTCGGGGCGGTAGTGCTCCCAGACCAGCCCGCCCGACAGCCCGGCCAGCCGCTGCGTGACCGAGGTGGCCAGCGTCAGGGCGCGGTCGAGGTAGCGCCGGTCCTGCGTCGCGTCGAAGGCGGCGATCATGGCCTCGCAACTGTGCATGTTGGCGTTCTGGCCGCGGTAGGGCCCGACCTGCCAGTCGGGCGTCGCTTCGTCGGCGTAAAGGCCGTGCGCGGGTTCCCAGAAACGCTGTTCCATCAGCGCGAAGGTCGCGTCCAGCCCGGCGCGGGCC
>JBEANV010000326.1:0-5848 GCA_041165285.1 Pseudomonadota bacterium
ACTGAGCTTCGTCAGCCAGTCGGCGCTCGCGGGCGGGGTGGGCGCGGCGTATGGGCTGCGCAAGACGCTGGCGGCGGTGAAGGGTTGCCGCACGGTGCGCAAGACCGACATGGTCCACAACGCCTATCTGCCAGTGATGGAGATCGACGCGCAGACCTACACGGTGCGGGCGGATGGGCAGTTGCTGACGTGCGAGCCGGCGACGAGTTTGCCGATGGGGCAGCGGTATTTCCTGTTCTGACCTTGGCTCGGCTGCCTCCGGTTCGTCGCCATAAGCTCATATGAGCTATCATGATTGCTCATATGATGATTTTCACCCATGCCCGCCGACACCCGCCTTGACACCCTGCCCACCGCCTGGAACTTCGCCAGCACCTTCGACCTGGACCCGATCGAGCGTGTGCGGCTCATCAAGCAGGGCGCCCCGGCCACCGTCCCCGGCGTGATGGCCCGGTGCATGGGCGTGAGCAAGGAGCGGCTGTACGCCACGCTCGGCCTGCCCCGCGCCACAGTCGAGCGCAAGGCCAGCCATGCGCAGTTGCTGTCGCCGGATGAAAGCGCCCGCGTGCTCGGCATCAGCCGGCTGATCGGGCAGGTGCAGCGCATGGTCGAGGCGTCGGGTCAGGCCGACGGGTTTGACGCGGCCGGCTGGGTGGCGCGTTGGCTGGAGCGGCCCCTGCCGGCGCTCGACGGGCTGGCACCGGCCACGCTCATGGACACCAGCGAGGGCCAGCAACTCGTCGCCAACCTGCTCAGCCGCGCCCAGACCGGCGCCTATGCATGAGCACGGGCGATGCCGCGCCGGGGCTGCTGTGGCGCATTGCAGCCGACACGCCGGATTGGGAGGCACACGACCTCAGCGGCAAGGGCGCCGAGCTCAGTGGCGGTCGCTGGAACCGCCAGGGCCGGCCCGTCGTCTACTGCGCCAGCACGATCGCGCTGGCCGCGCTGGAAACCACCGTCCACCTGAACACCGATGACCTGCCGCTGAACCGCTTCGTCGTCTGCATCGAGGTGCCGCCGGACCTGTGGGCGGCGCGGGTCGTGCGGAAGGCGGCGGGATTGCCGGTAGGGTGGACGGCACGGCCTGAAGGCAAGGTGTCGCTCGACATCGGCGATGCGTGGCTGGCGAGCGGGGCGTCGGTGCTGCTGGCCGTGCCATCGGTGATCGTGCCGGAGGAATACAACCTGCTCATCAATCCGCGCCATCCAGACGCCACCCGCTTGCACGCCGTCAAGCTGCGGCCATGGTTCTTCGATCCGCGAGGGCGCGCTTGATTTCCGGGAAGCGCAGGGCGTTCATGCCGCCAGCACCTTCAGCAGCCACGCATTCAGATCCTCGATTTCCTCCTGACACACCGAGTGCTGCATCGGATAGTCGTGCCACTCGACGCTGTGGCCCAGCGCCAGCAGCGCGTCCCGCGACGCCGTGCCACGCGCCAGCGGCACGACCGGGTCGAAGCTGCCGTGCGCCATGAACACCGGCACGCTCTGGCTGGCGGCGCTGCGCTCGCTGGCCGTGGTCGCCGCCAGCGGCAGGTAGCCCGACAGACAAGCCAGCCCCGCCAGCCGCTGCGGTGCCCGCAGACCGGCCAGCAGCGTCATCGCACAGCCCTGCGAGAAGCCCATCAGCACGGTGCGCTCGGGCGGGATGCCGCGCTCGGCCTCGCGGTCAAGCAGCGCCTGCACCTCGGTGACCGAGGCGCGCAAACCGGGTTCATCCTCGCGACGCACGAGGTCCGCGCCGAAGATGTCGTACCACGCCCGCATCTGCATGCCGCCGTTGACCGTGACCGGCCGGATCGGCGCGTGCGGGAACACGAAGCGCACCGGGCCGATCGCCGACAGGTCGAGTTCCTGGGCGATCGGGACGAAGTCATTGCCGTCGGCACCGAGGCCGTGCAGGACGATGACGCTGGCGACGGGGTGGTCGCCGGACTGGAGTTCAAGGGTGTCGAGTGCCATGGCGGGCAGCATAGCGCCGACCGGCGCACGGTGGGCTACGCGGCGGCGAGTTGCTGCAGGCTCGCCAGCAGGTCAGCGAAGCGCTCGCCCTGCACGACGACGTGGCGCCGCGTCGCTTCCATCGCCTGCTCGGCATGGCCCTGGCGCAAGGCGGCGAGGATCTCGGCGTGTTCCGCCAGCGAGTGCTGCATGCGGTGGCGCACGCGCAGTTGCAGCCGCCGGTAGGGACGCAGCTTGCGCTGCAGTGCCAGCGTCTGTTCGACGAGGAAGTCGTTGTGCGACGCGGTGTAAAGGGCGCGGTGGAAGTCCTCGTTGGCGTAGAAATAGGCGTCCGGGTCGCGCTGCAAGGCCGCCTGTTCGCAGCAGGCCAGCGCGGCGTCCATCGCGCCCAGGTCGTCGTCGCGCAGGCGCCGGGCCGCCAGCCGCGCGCACATCGCCTCCAGCTCGGCCATGACCTCGAACATCTCGACCAGCCGCTGCGGCGTGGCCTGCGCCACCACCGCACCACGCCGCGGACGCAGCTCCACCAGCCCCTCCGCCGCCAACTGGATCAGCGCCTCGCGCACCGGCGTGCGGGAAACGCCGTGGCGCTCGACCAGCAGCGCCTCGTCCAGTGCGCTGCCGGGCGCCAGCTCACCGGTCGTGATCTGTTCCTCGATGGTCTCGCGCAGTCGATCGGAAATCTTCATGGCGGAATTGTCTCAGTTCAGCCTTGAGTTTGCATCCAATTTGCTGTTCAATGTATACATTGATTGCTCATAAGAATTTTTTGAGTTTTGGAGACAAGTCATGCCGATCACTCGCCCTGCATCCCTCATGAACCCGACCCGTCGCCACGCGCTGCACCTGACCGGCCTTGGCCTGCTGGGTGCGCTGGCGATCGGCCTGCCCGCCGCGGCACAGACCGCGTGGCCGACCAAGCCGATGACCCTGGTCGTGCCCTTCCCGGCCGGGGGTGGCACCGACGCCTTCGCCCGCCCGCTGTCGGCGATCCTGTCGAAGCAGCTCGGGCACCAGATGATCATCGACAACAAGGGCGGCGCCGGCGGCAACCTCGGCGCAGGCGTGGCGGCCAAGGCGGCGCCGGACGGCTACACCTGGTTCATGGGCGCCGTCCACCACGCCATCGCGCCGGCCATCTACCCCAAGCTCGACTACAGCCTGGCCAATGACTTCATCCCGGTGGCGCTGATCTCGAACGTGCCGCAGGTCATCGTCGTCAATCCGCAGAAGGTGCCAGCCAAGGATCTGAAGGAGTTGCTGGCGTTCATCCGGTCCAAGCCCGGCCAGCTCACCTACGGCTCCGCCGGCAATGGCTCGTCGCACCACCTCGCGGGCGAGCTGTTCAAGATGCAGACCAAGACCTTCATCACCCACATCCCCTACCGTGGCGCCGGCCCCGCGCTGCAAGACCTGATGGGCGGGCAGGTGGACATGATGTTCGACGGCCTCGGCTCGTCGGCGACGCACATCAAGGGTGGCCGGCTGCGCGCCATCGCGGTGGCCGGCGACAAGCGCGCCCCCGGTTTCCCGGACATCCCGACCGCGGCGGAAGCGGGCGTGCCGACCTACAAGGTGGCGACGTGGTACGGCCTGTGGGCGCCCAAGGGCACGCCGAAGGAGGTCGTGGACAAGATGGCCGCCGAGCTGAAGACCGCGCTGGCCAGCCCGGAACTGAAGGCGGCGTGGACCAACATCGGCTCCGAGACACCGACGCTGGCCGGCAAGGACTTCGGCGACTTCGTGGCGGCCGAGACGAAGCGGTGGGCCGAGGTGGTCAAGACCGGCAACATCAAGCTGGACTGAGCGGACAGGCGACACGATGGCCCCGATGGAACGCTCCTGGAACCAGCGCAGCCTGAACCGGCAGGCCCGGCTCGCCCGCGCCGCCGAGCAACTGGGCACACGCCTGCGCGGCCGGCAGGTCGAGACCGGCGCGATGGTCGAGTTGCTGCACGCGGTGATCGAACCCGGCGACCGCGTCTGCCTCGAAGGCAACAACCAGAAGCAGGCCGACTTCCTCGCCAAGGCGCTGGTGCAGGTCGATCCGGCCCGGGTGCGTGACCTGCACATGGTCCAGTCCGTGCTTGCCCTGCCCGAGCACCTGGACGTGTTCGACCTGGGCATCGCGTCGCAGCTCGACTTCTCGTTCTCCGGGCCGCAGGGCGGGCGGCTGGCGTCCATGGTGTCGCAAGGCCAGCTCCGCATCGGCGCGATCCACACCTACCTGGAGCTGTTCGCCCGCTACTTCGTGGACCTGACGCCGCGGGTGTCGCTGATCGCCGCCCACAGCAGCGACGCCGACGGCAACCTCTACACCGGCCCGAACACCGAGGACACCCCCGCCATCGTCGAGGCCACCGCCTTCCACGGCGGCCTCGTCATCGCCCAGGTCAACGAGATCGTAGATCGCGTCCCACGCGTGGATGTGCCCGCCGGCTGGGTGGATTTCGTCGTGCAGGCGCCCACCCCCAACGTCATCGAGCCGCTGTTCACCCGCGACCCGGCGCAGATCAGCGAGGTCCAGGTGCTGATGGCGATGATGGCCATCAAGGGGATCTACGCCGAGTACGGCGTGCAGCGGCTGAACCACGGCATCGGCTTCGACACGGCGGCGATCGAGCTGCTGCTGCCGACCTATGGCGAGTCGCTGGGGCTGAAGGGCAAGATCTGCCAGCACTGGGCGCTGAACCCGCACCCGGCGCTGATCCCGGCGATCGAGGCGGGCTGGGTGCAGTCGATCCACTCCTTCGGCTCGGAGCTGGGCATGGAGGACTACATCCGCGCCCGCTCCGACGTGTTCTTCACCGGCCCGGACGGCTCGCTGCGCAGCAACCGGGCGTTTTCGCAGGCGGCCGGCCACTACGCCTGCGACCTGTTCATCGGCTCGACGCTGCAGATGGACCTCGCCGGCAACAGCTCCACCGCCACGCTCGGCCGCATCACCGGCTTCGGCGGCGCCCCCAACATGGGCGCCGACGCCCGCGGCCGGCGCCATGCCAGCCCCGCGTGGCTGAAAGCCGGTGCCCAGGCCCGCGCAGGACTGACCGGCGCCCGCGGCACGCCGCGCGGCCAGAAGCTCGTGGTGCAGATGGTCGAGACCTTCCGCGAGCACATGCAGCCCGCCTTCGTCGAGCGGCTGGACGCCTGGACGCTGGCCGAGCAGGCCGGCATGGCGCTGCCGCCGATCATGGTCTATGGCGACGACGTGACGCATGTGCTGACCGAGGAAGGCATCGCCCACCTGCTGCGGTGCCGCACCGACGAGGAGCGCGAGCAGGCGATCCGCGGCGTTTCCGGCTACACGCCGGTCGGGCTGGCGCGGGATCGGCGCATGGTCGAGAACCTGCGCGACCGGGGCGTGATCCAGCGGCCGGCCGACCTGGGCATCGACCCGCGCGACGCGACGCGCAACCTGCTGGCGGCGCGTTCGATGCGCGACCTGGTGCGGGCCTCGGGCGGGCTGTACCAGCCGCCGGCGCGCTTCCGGAACTGGTGACGACATGACCCATCCCACACGCATCGAAGCGATGCACTTCGAATTCGACGGCCACCGCCGCCCCGCCGCGTTAACGCCGGTGCTGGTCGGCGTGGTCGGCTCGGGCAACCTGGAGGTGATGGTCGAACCCGCGGCGCACGACCGCTGCAGCGTCGGCATCGAGACCTCGGCCCGTGGCTTCGAGGTGATCTGGGCCGCCGTGGTGCGCGATTTCCACGAGCGGCACGGGCTGGCCGGCGTCGCGGTGTCGGTCAACGACATGGGCGCGACCCCGGCGGTGGTGAGCCTGCGGCTGGACCAGGCGGTGGCCGGGCTGAAGGTGGTGGCATGAACCCCGCGTTCCGCCCCACCAGCTACGCCGAATGCACCGCCCGCGAGCGCCTG
>JBEANV010000327.1:0-2721 GCA_041165285.1 Pseudomonadota bacterium
GCCGGCCGCAGCCTGGTCAATCGGGGACTATCCCGGACGCGCGGCGCCGAGGTCGGCCGCTGCGTCGTCGATCATCTGCAGCACGGCGGGGGCATCGTCCAGCCGCGCCATCGCCAGCAGCGCGAAGCGTCCCAGGAAGAGCGGCGCCACCGGCTCGCCCAGCCGCGTCATGGTGTGGCACAGGCGGGTGTAGGCCTCGTCGAGTTCGGCGTCGGTCATGGTCAGCGGCTTTCTTCGGCGGGAGCGGCGGCAGCGGGCGCGGCCGGTTGCGGATGGAGGGTGTGCGCGATGGCGGCGGCGATCTCGTCCACCACGCCCATGCGCCAGCGGCCGAGCACATGGCCGTCCGGCCGCACCAGGTAGACCGTGTCCGGACCGGCGCCGTACATCGGGAACAGCCAGCCGGTGACATCGCGGTCCGGCGTGATCGTCTCGATCGACAGCGGCACGTCACGCGCCGCCAGCGTCTCGGCCAGCGTCGCCAGCGCGGCGCCGACCGGGCTCATCCCCGCCGCACTGAAATGCAGCGCCGTGAACCCAGGGCCGAGCAGGTCGGTGACATGGGCGCCTACCGCCGCGCCGTCAACCCGCCGTGCCACCGGGCATTCCGGCAGCACGGCCCCCGGCACCGGCCCGGCCGTGAACTCGGCGGAACGGGCCGCAGCGGCGTTCAGGAACGAGTCGGTGTACGTGATGGCCGAGGTCTGGCGCGGATTGATGAGCGAGCGCACCGCCGGATGCCGCGCCGCCAGCCCCAGCGCCGCCGTGCGCATCAGCTCGAACGCAAACGACGGCGGCGCCATGAACTCGGTGCTCTTCGTGCCGTGGCGCAGGTTTTCATGCGCGGCGGCCACGCGCTCGTCGCTGTAGCTGTCGAGCAGCGCCGCATCCGCCCGCCCCTGCACCACCCAGGCCAGCTTCCACGCCAGGTTGTCCGCGTCGTCGATGCCCGAGTTCGCGCCGCGCACGCCGAAGATCGGCACCAGGTGCGCCGCGTCGCCCGCGAACAGCACGCGCCCGTGGCGGTAGCGGTCCAGCGTCAGCGCATTGGCCTTGTAGACGGTGGTCCAGATCGGCTGCCAGTCGCCCGTCTCGCCCATCATCGCCAGCAGGCTCTCGACCCGCGGCAGCACGTTTTCGGGCCGGATCGCCGCCTCCGGGTCTTCGCCGTCGCGCAACTGGTAGTCGATGCGCCAGACCTTGTCGGGCTGCTTGTGGACCAGCACGGTCGAGCCGGGGTTGCACGGCGGGTCGAAATAGGCGAGCCGCTCGGTCGGCCGCGCACTGTCGAGCAGGATGTCCACAATGACGTAGCGCCCCTCGTAGGACGTGCCCCGCAGCGTCAGCCCGAGCGCCTCGCGCACCGTGCTGCGGCCCCCATCGGCGGCGACCACCCAGTCGGCCTCCAGCGTGTCCGGGCCGTCGGGTGTGTCCAGCGTCAGCGTCACGCCATCGGCGCGCGACTCGACCCCGGTGACGCGGGTCTGCCAGCGGATCTCGATCCGGTCCGCAAGCGCCTCGGCGCGGTCCAGCAGGATCTGCTCGATGTGGTACTGCGCCAGGTTCACCATCGGCGGCAGCTTCTGGTGGTCGTCCTGCGGCATCGTGAAATGCAGCACTTCGGTGTCGCGGTAGAAGCTGCGCCCGCCGGTCCATGGCAGGCCGGTCTTCAGGAACCCGTCCAGCGCCCCCAGCCGCTGCAGGATCTCCAGGCTGCGCCGCGAGATGCAGATGGCGCGGCTGCCGAAACACACGCCGTCGTCCGCCTCGATCAGCACCACCGGCACGCCCTGCTGCGCCAGCCCGATCGCGGTGCAGTAGCCCACTGGCCCGCCGCCGACCACCACCACCGGACGGCGGGCCGGGGTGTCGACGGTGCGCACCGGGCGGCGGCCGATGTGGCGCCGGGCGGTGAAGGGATAGTCGGCAGGCACGCGGGACATCGAGGCTCCTTGAATTGGTTGCGCATGCAACAGTAAGAGTATCACCACAACCCGATCCACCGGGCACCGTGGAATCCCTTGCTCCTAGAATGACCGCCCATGCACATCCACATCCTCGGCATCTGCGGCACGTTCATGGGAGGCGTCGCCGCGCTGGCCCGCGAAGCCGGTCACCGCGTCACCGGCTGCGACGCCAACGTCTACCCGCCGATGAGCGACCAGCTCCGCGCCCTGGGCATCGACCTCATCGAAGGCTTCTCGCCCGACCAACTGGCGCTGAAACCCGACCTCTACGTCATCGGCAACGTCGTCAGCCGCGGCAATCCGCTGATGGAGGCCATCCTCGACGCCGGTCTGCCCTACACGAGCGGGCCGCAGTGGCTGGCGGAGAACGTGCTGCAGGGCCGGCACGTGCTGGCCGTCGCCGGCACGCACGGCAAGACCACGACGACCTCGATGCTGGCGTGGATCCTCGACCACGCGGGGCTGGAGCCGGGGTTCCTGGTCGGCGGTGTGCCGCAGAACTTCGGCGTCTCGGCCCGGCTTGGCCGCGTGGCACCGGGCGCGCCGTTTGTCATCGAAGCGGATGAGTACGACACCGCCTTCTTCGACAAGCGCAGCAAGTTCGTCCACTACCGCCCGCGCACCGCCATCCTGAACAACCTCGAATACGACCACGCCGACATCTTCCCGGACCTGGCCGCCATCGAGACGCAGTTCCACCACCTCGTGCGCACCGTGCCGTCGCAGGGGAAGCTGGTCGTCAACATCCGCGAGG
>JBEANV010000328.1:0-2702 GCA_041165285.1 Pseudomonadota bacterium
TGGAACCACAAGCGCGTGTACCGCATCTACCGCGAGTTGGAACTCAACCTGCGCATCAAGCCCAGGAAGCGTCTGGTTCGGGAGAAGCCAGGTAAGCGTTCCGCGAACGACACCCTTGCGCAGTCGAAGAAGGCGTGTTGAAGGCGGGTCTACGCGGCGGTGGCGGGCGTAGTGTTGGGCGTGGCGGCGTTGCCGGCAGGCCGCCAGTTGTGCGCCAGCAGCTGCGCGAGGTCGCGCTGCTTGAGCGTGGGCAGACGCTCCAAGACGTCCTTGAGGTAGGCCCACGGATCGTGCCCGTTGAGTTTGGCGGACTCGATCAGGCTCATGACCACGGCCGCGCGCTCGCCGGCCTGCTGCGAGCCCACAAAAAGCCAATTCTTGCGGCCCACGCACAGAGGGCGCACCGCGTTCTCCGCCGCGTTGTTGTCGATCGGCACGTTGCCATCAAGCAGGTAGCGCGTGAGCGCGCGCCAATTGCTCAGCGAATAATCGATCGCCTTGGCCGTGACATCGGCTTTGGCCAGCCTCTGGCGCTGCTCGCTCAACCAGGTATACAAGGTATCGGCAATGGGTCTAGAGCGCTGCTGGCGCAGCAGCAGTCTGGCCTGGGGTTCGAGTTCGCGCGCCTCGCGCTCGACCTCGTACAGCTTGGCGATCAACGTCACGGCCTGGCCGGCGATCGGGCTGGCGTTGAACTGGTGTGCCTCGAACAGCTTCCTGCGGGCGTGCGCCATACACAGCGCCGAGGTGACGCGCCCCTGGGCGTGCAACGCGTGGTAGCCCGAATAATCGTCGGTGACCAGGGTGCCGCCAAAGCCTTGCAAGACGCGCCGCGGATGTTCGCCCGCGCGGCTGGCGGCAAAGTCGAACAGCACCGCGCGCTGGACCACGAAGTTGGTGGTGCGGTACACCCACACATAGGCGCGTTTGGTCTTGCCCTTGCCCGGCGCCAGCAGCGACACCGGCGTCTCGTCGGCGTGGATCACGCTGTGGCTGAGGATAAAGTCCTTCAGTGCATCGGCCAGCGGCGCCAGGCGCACCCCGCAGATGCCGATCCACTGGGCCATGCTCGAGCGCGGGATGTGCACGCCCGAGCGCGCGTAGATCTCTTCTTGCCGGTACAGCGGCAAGTGGTCGTCGTGCTTGGCGATCACCACCTGCGCGAGCAGGCCCGGCGCGGGGATGCCTTTGTCGATGATCTGCGCGGGCATCGCAGCGGCCTGGATCGTCTGGCAGCACGCACAGGCGTACTTGCCGCGGATATGGCGGTGCACGAAGAATTGGGCCGGCACGCAATCGAGCTGCTCGCTGACTTCTTGGCCGATGCGTTTGAAGGCTTGGCCGCACTCGCAGTGGGTCTGCTCGATCTCGTGGTGATGATCGATGCGCGGCAGGCCGGCGGGCAGCGCCTGGCGTACCGCCTGGCCTTTGGCCCGGGGTGGCGCTGCCAGTGGCTTCTGGTCTTGCTGGGCGGCGCGGTCTTCCAGCGCCGTGTCGGCCAGGATCTGATCGAACAGCGCCGCCTGCGTGCTCGTCTCCAGGCTCTCGCTGGAGGAGCCGAAGCGCCAGCGCTTCAGGCGCGCGACTTCGAAGTTCAGCGCATCGATCCTGGCTTGCTTGAACTTCAACTCTCCTTGCATGCGCCCGATCACATCGCGCAGCTCCTGCACCGAATTCGGTGCGGCTGGCGCATCGATCGTGTGGGTGTCTGGGCCTTGGAGCATGGGCCAAATTATCCCTAGCGCGCGTGCGTGCGCGAGGCGGGACTTTCGCCAATAGACAGGTGCACAAACATCGGGGTCGGATCGAGCGCATCAGACCACCATGATCGACTGCGGTTGCGCGGCGCCCAGCCGCTGCCACGGCAGGCCCGCGACGAGCCAGTCGAACTGCTCGCGTGTGAGGTTGAGCGAGCCTGCGTCCTGGCGCGGCCAGGCGAAGCTGCCCGTTTGCAGCCGCCGGGTGCACAGCCACATGCCCGCGCCGTCGTAGACCAGTATCTTGAGCCGGTCGGCGCGGCGGTTGGCAAACACGTATGCGTGATGGGCCTGCGCGCCCAGCGCGAAGCCGCGCACCACCTGGGCCAGCAGCGCATCGATGCCCCCGCGCAGGTCGCTGGCGCCAAGCGCCAGCCAGATGACGTCGATGCGGATCATCGGCCCAACTCCCGCAGCAGCGAGGCGAGTTCGCGCGTGTGCGCCAGCGGCCAATGCAGATCGAGCCGAGTACCTCCCGCGTTCAATTCGACGCGTACCGATGTCGATGTGGCAGCAGGCGACACGCGGGCGGTCACGAAGCCGCTGGGCCTGGGCGCTGGCGAGGGCTCAGGTCTGACGCCGTCGAGCCTCGCCTGCCAGCGCCGCGCATGTGTGCACCAGCTTTGCAGCGTTCCCGCTGGCACCCCGTTGGCCTGGGCCCATACGCGCGCCTTCTGGCCAGAAGCACGATACGCCGCCACTTGCTCCAGGCAGCGCTCCATCTGCTGTCGATCCATGTCCACCTCTTCTCGTTCGTTGATTGCGAAGACCCAAGGCTCGCAGCTTCAACGGGGAGATGAAAGATGGGTTCGCGGAACGCTTACCTTGCGTTGGCAAGTAGGTAATGTCCCAGCAGTAGATTTGATCGGCAGCGCTGGCCGTCAAGGCCCGCGGCTTGCTGCGCTTTTGTGGCGTGCGCTCAAGCCGGCGGTGCCTCATCTGGCC
>JBEANV010000329.1:0-4929 GCA_041165285.1 Pseudomonadota bacterium
GATGGCGAGAAGGTGCCGCTGTTCGCGGGTGTCTTCGCCATCTTTGGTCATGGCAACGTGACCTGCCTGTCCGAGGCGCTGGAGGCGGTGAAGGACGAGTTTCCGACCTGGCGTGGCCAGAACGAGCAGTCGATGGCACTGGCCGCGATCGGCTTTGCCAAGGCCAAACGCCGTCGCCAGATCATGGTGGCCGCCTCGTCCATCGGCCCGGGTGCGGCCAACATGGTCACGGCGGCGGGCGTGGCGCATTCCAACCGCCTGCCGGTGCTGCTGCTGGCGGGCGATACCTTTGCCAGCCGCCTGCCGGACCCGGTGCTGCAGCAAGTCGAGCACTACGGCAACCCGACCACCACGGTGAACGACTGCTTCAAGGCGGTGTCGCGCTACTGGGACCGCATCACGCTGCCCGAGCAGATCATCACCTCGCTGCCGCAGGCGGTCGCGGCCATGCTGGATCCGGCCGACTGCGGCCCGGCCTTCATCGGCCTGTGCCAGGACACACAGGAAGTCGCCTTCGACTACCCGACCGCCTTCTTCGAACCGACGACCTGGACCATCCCGCGTCCACGCGCTGACCGGCTGAAGGTGGCGGAAGCGATCGAGCTGCTGAAGACCGCCAAGGCGCCACTGATCATCTCGGGCGGCGGCGTGCGCTACTCGCAGGCGGAAGAGGCGGTCGCGCAGTTCGCGCTCGACCACGGTATCCCGCTGGTCGAGACCATCGCCGGCAAGGGCAGCGTGGTCCACGACCATCCGGCCCATGCCGGCCCGATCGGCATCATCGGCTCGACCTCGGCCAATGCGCTGGCCGCCGCCGCCGACGTGGTCCTGGCCATCGGCACGCGGCTGCAGGACTTCACCACCGGCTCGTGGACGGCCTTCCGCCATGACGCCCGCTTCATCTCGGTCAACACCGCCCGCTGGGACGCCACCAAGCACCGCGCGCTGGCCGTCGTGGGCGATGCGCTGGAGTCGGTCGGCGAGATCCGCCAAGGGCTGGGCGACTGGCGCGCCCCGATCGGCTGGACGGCCAAGGCCCGCGTGCTGTTCTCGGAATGGAACGCCCTGCTCGACGACTTCAAGAAGGACAACGGCGCGGCCGTGCCGACCTACGCCCAGGTCGTCGAGGTGGTCAACCGAGGCGCGCGCGACGACGACACGCTGATCACCGCCGCCGGGGGCCTGCCGGGCGAGGTGACCAAGGGCTGGCGCGTCAAGAAGCCCCACACCTTCGACTGCGAGTTCGGCTTCAGTTGCATGGGCTACGAGATCGCGGCCGGCTGGGGCCACGCGATGGCCAAGGGCGGCCAAGGGGGCACGGGTGGCACCCCCATCGTCATGCTGGGCGACGGCACCTACATGATGATGAACTCGGACATCTATTCGTCGGTGCTGTCGGGCCACAAGATGATCGTCGTGGTCTGCGACAACGCCGGCTACGCGGTCATCAGCCGACTGCAGACCTTCAAGGGCGTGCCCGGCTTCAACAACCTGCTCAAGGACTGCCGCGTGGTCGAGCCGTTCCAGGTCGATTTCGCCAAGCACGCGGAATCCATGGGGGCGCTGGCCCGCCGCTGCACGACGCTGGCCGAATTGGCCGACGCGCTCGAATGGGCGCAGGGCAACGACCGCACCACTGTGCTGACCATCGCCACCGACGCCTACGCCTGGGTGCCGGGCGACGCGGACTGGGATGTCGGGGTGCCCGAGGTCAGCGACCGCCCGTCGGTGCAGGCCGCCCGCGAGGCGCAGTTGCTGATCCGCAGCAAGCAGCGCGTCGGCGTCTGAGCGCCAGGCAAGCAATCTTCTTCCGGTCCTTCGGGACTGCATGCATTTTTCGGAGCAGGACAAATGAACAGAATTGATGGCAAGGTGGCCGTGGTCACGGGGGGCACCCAGGGTCTGGGCGCGGCGGTGGCGCGGCAATTGGCGCTGGCCGGGGCCTCCGGCCTCGTGATCTGCGGGCGCAGCGCGGACAAGGGCCGCGCGGTGGCCGAGCGCATCCAGGCCGAGACGGGGGTCAAGGCGGTCTTCGTCGCCGCCGACCTGGGGCAAGTCGCCGATTGCCGCCAGGTGATCGCCGCCGCCGACGCGGCCTTCGGTCGCGTGGACGTGCTGGTCAACGCGGCTGGGCTGACCGACCGAGGCAACCTGCTGAACACGTCCGAGGACTTGTTCGACCGGATGTTCGCGGTCAACGTGCGTGCGCCGTTCTTCCTGATGCAGGAGGCCGTGAAGCTGATGATCCGCGATGGCATCCAGGGCGCCATCGTCAACATCGGCTCGACTTCCGAGCGCGCTGGCCAGCCGTTCATCGCGCCTTACTGCGCTTCCAAGGGCGCGCTGGCGACGCTGACGCGCAACAGCGGCTATGCACTGCTGCGCAACCGCATCCGCGTCAACCAGCTCGACATCGGCTGGATGGCCTCCGACGGCGAGGACCGCACGCAGCGTGAGTACCACGGCGCTGATCCGGACTGGCTGAGCAAGGCCGCCGCGGCCCAGCCCTTCGGTCGGCTGCTCGACCCCGCCGAGGTGGCGCGCGCCGTCGGCTTCCTCGCCAGCGACGACAGCGGCATGATGACCGGCGCGGTCATCCACTTCGACCAGTCCGTCTGGGGTGGCTACGACGCCAGCCCCCCGGTGCCTGCCGGCCCGCTGTCCGCCTGAGACGGGTCCGAGCATTCTTCTGAAAGGAACCGACGCATGCGCACCATCAAGGGCCCGGGGATCTACCTGGCGCAATTCGCGACCGACACGCCGCCCCACAACCGTCTGGACACCATCGGCCGCTGGGCCGCCGACAAGGGCTTTGCCGGCGTGCAGATCCCGACCTGGGATACCCGCCTGATCGACCTGAAGCAGGCGGCCGAGAGCCAGACCTACTGCGACGAGCTGATCGGCACGCTGCACGAGAGTGGCGTGCAGATCACCGAGCTGGCCTCGCACATCACCGGCCAACTGGTGGCGGTGCATCCGGCGCACGACCAGATCATGGACGCCTTCGCCCCGGAGTCCGTGCGCGGCAACACGCAGGCCCGCCAGCAATGGGCCGTCGAGCAGATGGGCTACTGCGCCCGGGCCTCGCGCCGGCTCGGCATCGACCGGCACGTCTCGTTCACCGGCTCGCTGCTGTGGCCCTACCTCTACCCCTATCCGCAGTGGCCGGAAGGACTGATCGACGAGGCGTTCGACGAGCTGGCCGTGCGCTGGCGGCCGATCCTTGATCAGTTCGAGGAACAGGGCGTCGATCTGTGCTTCGAGGTCCACCCCTGCGAAGACGTGCATGACGGTCTGACCTTCGAGATGTTCCTGGAGCGGGTCGGGAACCACCGCCGCTGCAACATCCTGTACGACCCGAGCCACTTCGTGCTGCAGTCGATCGACTACCTGTCCTTCATCGACCACTACCACGAGCGGATCAAGATGTTCCACGTCAAGGACGCCGAGTTCCGCCCCAACGGCAAGACCGGCGCCTACGGCGGCTTCCAGCCGTGGAAGAACCGGGCCGGGCGTTTCCGCTCGCTCGGGGACGGGCAGGTCGATTTCGGCGCCATCTTCTCCAAGCTGGCGACCTACGATTTCGACGGCTGGGCGGTGCTCGAATGGGAGTGCTTCCTGAAGAACTCCGAGGACGGCGCGGCCGAAGGCGCCCGCTTCATCCGCGACCACATCATCCGCGTGGCCGACCGGGCCTTCGACGACTTCGTGAAGTCGGGTGCCGACAAGTCGGCCAACCGCCAGATGCTCGGCCTGCAGCCCTGATGCAGCCCTGATCGACAGAGATTGAGACAGACATGACGAATACCTCCTCTGCCCGGCCGCTGCGCCTGGGCATGGTCGGCGGCGGCGAAGGCGCCTACATCGGCAACATTCACCGCATCTCGGCACGCCTGGACAACGGTTTCCAGCTCGTCGCGGGCGCGTTCGACATCGACGCCGAACGCGGCCGCCGCTTCGCTTCGACGCTGGGCATCGACGAGAGCCGCTCCTATGGCGATTACCAGACGATGCTCCAGGCCGAGCTTCAGCGCCCGGACCGCGTGGACGCCGTGGCCATCTGCACGCCCAACCACACGCATTTCCCGATCGCCAAGGCCTTCCTCGAAGCCGGCTTCGACGTGATCTGCGAGAAGCCGCTGACGACGACGCTGGACGACGCCGTCGCGCTGCGTGCGGTGGTCGAGCGGACCGGCCGCTTCATGGGCGTGACCTACACCTACTCGGGCTACCCGATGGTGCATGAGGCCCGCGAGATGGTGGCGGCCGGCCTGCTGGGCGCCATCCGCGTCGTGCAGGTCGAGTACCCGCTGGAGTGGATGGCCACCGCCATCGAGCACGAGGGCAATGTCCAGGCCGCCTGGCGGACCGACCCGAAGAAGTCCGGACGAGGGGGTTCGATCGGCGACATCGGCACGCACGCCTACCACCTGGCCGGCTTCGTCACCGGGCTCAAGCTCGACTCGCTCAGCGCCGACCTGGCCACCTTCGTCGCCGGGCGGGCGCTCGACGACAACGCGCACGTCATGCTGCGCTACGAAGGCGGTGCGCGCGGGCTGCTGTGGTCGTCGCAGGTGGCGATCGGCTGCTCCAACGGCGTGCGCCTGCGCGTCTTCGGCGACAAGGGGGCGCTGACCTGGTTCCAGGAGCAGCCCAACGAGCTGGAGTTCACGACGCTGTTCGGACGGACCGAGCGGATCAAGCGCGGTGCAGGCGACCTGTCCGAAGCGGCCAAGGCCCGAACCCGCACCCCGCCCGGCCATCCCGAAGGCTATCTGGAAGCCTTCGCGAACCTGTACGCCGGCTTCGCGGAGGCCATCCGGGCCCGCCAGGAAGGCCGCGAGCCGGCTGCGATCGGGCGCGACATTCCCGGCGTGCAGGATGGGCTGAAAGGCGTCGCCTTCGTGGACGCCGTGGTGGACAGCGCCT
>JBEANV010000330.1:0-4325 GCA_041165285.1 Pseudomonadota bacterium
GATGAGCGCCGACATGATGCTGTCCGACCCGGACGGCATGGCGGACCTGCTGGCCGAGCGGCTCGGTATCCACAAGCACCCGAACTGGCGTCAGGCCTTCGAGGGCCACCCTTACGTCGCCCACTTCCTGCGGGTCCACAAATCGCTGGCGGTGGCGCCGACCCGGGTGGAGCCGCAGTGGCACCTGGACTTGCCCAACCACGGCGACCCGATGTTCCACGACTTCCTGGAGAGCCTGAAGGCGTACCAGGGCGTGCACCGGCCGATGATCACGCACTCGATCGTGCTGGCCGTGCAAGGTGCAAAGTTCGATTTGCTGATGGAGAAGCTGATGCGCCGCCGGCTGCGTTTCCGCATGGCACGCCGCACACCCGACATGCCCTTCGACCGCATGTGGATGGGGGCCACGCCAGAAGACCCGCGCTATGACCCGTCGGTGGACGGCGGCCTGTGCATCGAGGTGATGCCGATGGAGCCGTTGCAGATGCCGGCCGACGTGTTCTCGGTGCCGGCGCCGGAGCCCCGTGATCCGAAGCCGGGCGAGATGATTCGCGTCACGGCCCGGGGTTTCCTGGTGCGCGATCTGGAGCACACGCTGCGCTGCTGTTCGCGCAACCTCGACTGGGAGCCCGAGAGCCCGGTCGAACAGCTTGACCGCGAGGGCTACCGCCGCGCCCGCATGGGATTCACCTTGCAGCACAGCGCCGCACTCGACGTGATCGAGGCCACGCGCTGGAACAGCGAGGCGGGGGTCTACGTCAACAGTTGGGGTCCGGGCCCGTACTACATCCGCATCGCGGTCAACGGGCTGGAAGCGAAGGCCGAGGATCTGAAGGCCCGCGGCACCCGCTTCACCTGGATCGCTGAAAGCGAGGCGGTCGGTGGCAAGCCGCTGATCCGCATCGACCCCGAGCAGGTCCGCGGACAACTGATCGAGTTCGAAGCGTATTGACCAGACAGAGCAGGAGCGGCCCATGGTGAATGCAGTGCTGAATGAAATCTCGGTGCCTCCGGCGGTGAAGGTCGTGCGGGACGGTGCGATCGGCTGGGTGCTGATGAACCGGCCGGACCAGATCAACGCGATCAACGACGCCATCCGCTGTGGCGTGCCGGCGGCGCTGGCCGAACTGGACGCCGACCCGGCCGTGCGGGTGATCGTGATTGCCGGGGAGGGTCCGCGTGGTTTCTGCGCCGGGGCCGACATCAAGGAACGGCGTGGCCCGGAAACCGCCGTCCAGGTGCGCCGCAGGATGCAGAAGGCGCGCTGGATCGAGTCCGTGGACCGCGTGGAAAAACCCGTCATTGCCGCCATTCATGGCTACTGCATGGGCGGCGGGATGGAGCTGGCCCTGGCGTGCGACATCCGCTTTGCGTCGCCGGAGGCCGTGATGGCGCTGCCCGAAACCGGACTCGGGCTGATCCCTGGTGGCGGTGGAACGCAGCGCCTGCCCCGGGTGGTCGGTCCTGGCCGTGCGCTCGATCTGTTGCTGAGCAATGAGCGCATTCCCGCTGCGCAGGCGCTGGAGATCGGGCTGGTGACGCGCGTGTCGTCCAGCGCCGCCAGCCTGCGCGAAGAAGTCACCGCGCTGGCCGCCCGCATCGCCGCCAAGCCGCCGACCGCCACCCTCTTCGTCAAGCAGGCGGCCCGCGCCGCCACCCAGTTGGAGCTGAAGGCCGGACTCGATCTGGAGCTGGACCTGTTCGCGCTGCTCGCGCCGATGCAGGATGTGCAGGAGGCGGCACTCGCCTTCCGCGAGAAGCGTGCGCCGCAGTTTTCCGGGCAATGACCCTCCTGAATCTATTCAAGGATCTCGCATGAACAAAGGCAAACTCGACGGCAAGGTCGCCATCGTCACCGGTGCCGGCTCCGGTCTGGGTGAAGAATGCGCCCGTGTCCTGGCGCTGCATGGCGCACGGGTCGCGGTGGTGGACATCCAGACCGAGGCCGCGGCCGCCGTGGCGCAGTCCATCCGCGACGGGGGTGGCGACGCGCTGGCCATCACGACCGACATGGTCGATGAAGACCAGATCCGCTCGATGGCGCAGCAGGTCGTCGCGCACTTCGGCCGCATCGACGTGCTGCACAACAACGCCGCCGCGCTCGACACTGCGCAGCGCCACGCCGACCGCGATGTCTGCAACGTGGACATCGCCGCCTGGGACCGGGCGATGGACGTGAACGCCCGCGGGGCGATGCTGGCGTGCAAGCACGTCGTGCCCCACATGCTGGCGGCGGGTGGCGGCTCGATCATCTTCGCCACGTCGGGCTTCGGCGCCCTGGGGGACGTGACGCTGACGTCCTACGCCGCGTCCAAGGCGGCCTTGATGGCGCTCGCCCGCTCGGTGGCGGCGCAATATGGCAAACAGGGCATCCGGTCGAACGCCATCATGATCGGCCTGGCCCTGACCGAAAAATCGGCCGCCCACATGCCGGCCGAACTCAAGCAGATCCTGCTCGACCAGCACCTGACCCCCACGCTGGGCCGGCCGCGCCAGATCGCCGATGTGGTCGCCTTCCTCGCCAGCGAGGAGTCGTCGTTCATCACGGGCGCCGTGCTGCCGGTCGATGGCGGCTTCACCAGCCACTCCCCGGCGATGGTGCCGCTGCGCGAATTCTTCGCGCGAGCGGGTTCCAACAAGCTCTGATCAGGCGGCTGGCCGGGTGGCGGCTTCGTGGCCCTTGAGGTCGAAGCCAGCCGCCCCGGCCTGTGCGGCGGTCAGCGTGTCGGCCCGGGCCAGCAGCTTGCGTGCGGCCATGTGGTCCGCCGGCCGGTTGCACGATTCCACCGCCACCAGCCGTCCCTGCCGGAAACACAGCACGCTCATCTGGCGGGTGTCGGCCGACCCCAGCACCACGGTCTCGTCGTGGCCATCGGACAGGCCGGCGATCTGCAGCTTGAGATCCCCCTGGTCGGTCCAGAACCACGGCAGCGCCCCGTAGGCAGCATCCGACTTGCCCGTCAGCCGCGCCGCCACGGCACGCGCCTGATCGACCGCGTTCTGCACCGATTCCAGCCGCACCGGGGCATCGGTCCAGGCGCTGGGGAAGGCGACCAGATCGCCGATGGCCGAGATGGCATCGTCGCTGGTGCGCAGGTGCGCATCGACGGTGACGCCGTTCTGCACGCGCAGTCCGGCGTCCCGCGCCAGCTCGACATTCGGCAGCACACCGATGCCGTAGACCACCAGATCCGCCGCGAGCACCTCGCCTGAGCTGGTCTCGACCCCGCTCACCTGGCCATCCTCGCCCAGCACGCGGTCGATGCCCGTGCCGTAACGGATGTTGACGCCCCAGCCAGCATGCGCCGCGCCGAACAGCGCCGACATGGCCGGCGTGATCGCCCGGGCCATCGGGCGGCTGCCCAGCTCCAGCACCTCGACCTGCAACCCACGCGCCGCCGCGACCGCCGCGAATTCGAGCCCGATGAATCCAGCGCCGATCACCACGGCACGCCGGGCCGTTGCCAGTCGCGGTGCCAGCGCGTCGGCATCGGCCAGCGTGCGGATGCCCAGCACGCCCTCCAGTTCCATGCCGGACACGGCAGGCACCCGGTTGCGGGCCCCCAGCGCCAGGACAAGGTGGTCGTAGGGCAGGCGGCGCCCGTCGTCCAGCAGGACAGCGCGCTCCGTGCGGTCGATCGACGTGATGCGGGCCTCGACGCGCTCGATGTGCTGCTGCGCATAGAACTCGGGCGTCCGGAAGCGCAGCGCGTCGCGACCAACCTTGCCGAGCAGGTAAGCCTTGGACAGCGGCGGGCGCTGGTAGGGCACGCCGGGTTCATCGCCGACCAGCGTGAGCGTGCCGGTGTAGCCGTCCTGGCGCAGTGAAGCGGCGACCTGGTAGCCGGCCTGGCCGGCGCCGGCGATGACGATGTGTGCGAGGGACATGGGCAATGCTCGGAAAGGAAAAGAAAGGAAATGGGACCGGGGATCAGGTCGAAGGGCTGGAATCGAAGCGCGGATAGCGGCCCAGCGGCAGCAGCATCAAGGCGCCACCGAGGAACATGCCGCCACACAAGGTCAGCATCAGCGTGTAGCTGCCGGAACTCTTGTAGAGCTGGCCGAACACCCACGGCGCCAGCGTGGACGCCAGCGTGATCAGCGCCAGGTGGACACCGAACAGATGTCCATAGTCGCGCAGGCCGAAGTAGCGCGCCACCAGGAAGGCGGCGATGTCGAATTCGGCACCGGCCCCCACCCCGACCAGCATCACCGCCACGGTCAGCACGGCCATGTCCGGTGTCCCCCCGCCCGACAGCAGCCAGCAGCCGACCGCCGGCAAGGCGATGGCCACCGCCGCCACGCCCGGCGCCCAGAAGCGGTCG
>JBEANV010000331.1:0-3533 GCA_041165285.1 Pseudomonadota bacterium
CGGCGGGCAGCAGCGACACCGTCTCCTGCAGCGCGCTGCGGTTCACGTCGGCCAGTGCCAGGCGTGCACCGCGGCCTGCCAATTCGATGGCGAGCGCACGCCCGATGCCTGACGCTGCGCCGGTGATGGCCACCACCTTGTCCTTGAACATATCGATCGACCCCTCGGGCGCAGCCTCGACGGCCGCTGAGTGCACGTTGCAGTGCCGGCAGTGTTGGCGCGGTCCCCGAGTTGCTCCAGGACATTGGCGCAGCATTCTTGTGATTTCGCGCAGGCCTCGGGTTGCTACGGATGAGGGATCCGCCTGCAGGGGCAGTGTGCCCCACCCATGAAGAGGGGGGCAAGGTCCCAGCCTGCACCCCACCCTGGAAATCCCGATCAAGCTCCCTGAGCGCCGGTCACTAGAGTCGTCGGCAGACTTGGCGTTTGCAAGACATGGCCCTGATTGAACTGTCACGCAGTGCTCGCGCAACCTTGATGACGCGTTTCGCCCAACCGGGTGGCTCGCCCGCGGCCGGCAAGGTAGATGCGCGAGACGATGGCAGCCCGGATTTCTGGGGCGTGCTCTTCCATGTCGGGGACAACCGGGCCATCCGCGGTGCTCGGCCGGAGTGCACCCTGCAAGCTGGCGACGTGCTGCTGTGGAACAGCCGGATGTCATGCGCCAGCGAACTGGCGACCGCGCTGCAGACGATTCAAGTCCTCGTGCCCCGGCAACGCTTCGAGCAGATGTGGCCCGGCCTCGCGCTTCAGCAGACTCCCAGACACCTTCACGCCGGATCGGCCATGCTGGCCTTGGCACACGCGGGCGTGCAGGCGCTTTGGAAGCAGCGCCGGCTGTTCTCCGAGGAAGAACTGCAGTCAGGGCTGGAAGCCGTGGTGGACCTGATCGGCAAGGATTGCAGGCCCTCTTCGACGCCCTCGCGCAGCAAGTCCAGGCTGTTCGACGACATCCTCCGATACATCGACAACGAGCTCGAGAATCCCGCGCTGACGCCAACGTCGATCGCCTGTCGCCACGGTTGTTCGGTCCGCTCCCTGCAGACCCTCTTTGCCGAGCGGCAGCGGACGGTCGCCGGCTACATCCGCCAACGCCGTCTCGAGCGCTGTCGGCAAGCCTTGTGCAAAGACGGCAGCGTGGCCCCCATTGGCCATATGGCACTGCAATGGGGCTTTGGTGACGCTGCACACTTCAGCAAGCTGTTCAAGTCCACCTATGGGATGAGCCCTCGGCAGTATCGCCAACAGGCTGCCGCGCAGTAGCGAGTCATGGCGTGCGGCGGATTCTGGACGGACTGATCAGGCCAGGACTTCGAACAAGCCTGCCGCCCCCATGCCGCCGCCGACGCACATCGTGACGACGACATAGCGCACGCCGCGGCGGCGCCCTTCGATGAGCGCATGCCCGACCAGGCGCGAGCCGGTCACGCCGTAGGGATGGCCCACCGCGATGGCGCCGCCGTTGACGTTGAGGCGATCGTCCGGGATGCCGAGCTTGTCGCGGCAGTACAGCACCTGCACCGCAAAGGCCTCGTTCAGTTCCCACAGCCCGATGTCGTCGATCTTCAGGCCGGCCTTTGCCAACAGCTTGGGCACGGCGAACACAGGACCGATGCCCATCTCGTCGGGCTCGCAGCCGGCCACCTGAAAGCCCCGGAACACACCCAACGGCTTCAGCCCCCGCTGCTCGGCAAGCTTTGCGTTCATGACCACGCAGGCCGAGGCGCCATCCGACAACTGGCTCGCATTGCCGGCCGTGACCACGCCGCCCGTGCGGACTGGACGGATCTTCGCCACCGCCTCGATCGTGGTGTCGTGCCGGATGCCTTCATCGCGAGCCACCGTGACGGGGCGGGTGACGATCCCGCCGTTCGCTTCGACCACCGCCATGCGCGTGTCCATGGCGACGATCTCGTCGTCGAAGCGGCCCTCGGACTGCGCCCGCGCGGCGCGCTGCTGGCTGCGCACGCCGTACGCATCCTGGATGTCGCGCGCAATGCCGTAGCGCTTGGCGACGACTTCGGCCGTCTCCAGCATGCCCCAGTAGAGGGCGGGCCGTTGCGCCTCGATCCAGGCCTCCTTCTGGTTGAAGGTATTGGCGTGTGTCTGCACGAGCGTGATCGACTCGACGCCGCCGGCCACGTACACGTCGCCCTCGCCGCTGATCACGCGCTGCGCGGCCAGCGCGATCGACTGCAGGCCGGTCGAGCAGAAGCGGTTGATCGTCAGGCCGCTGGTGGTGGCGGGGCAGCCCGCACGCAGCGCCACCACGCGCGCCATGTTGACCCCGGCCGGCCCTTCGAGGAACGAACTGCCGAAGATCACGTCCTCGACCTCCGCCGCGTCGATGCCGGCACGTTCGATGGCGTGGGACACCACATGCCCACCCAGCGTGACGGGGTGGGTGATGTTGAAGCCGCCCTTGTACGACTTGGCGAGCGCCGTGCGGGCGGTGGAGACGATGACAGCGTCAGTCATGGTGGGCCTGATGGGTGCTGGCGCCGAAGCCCAGGCCGCTCTCGGCGAGCCGGGTCAGCAGGGATGCGGGTTGCCAGAAGTCGGCGCGGCGCTGGTAGGCCGGCCCCTGTGCGAAGCGACGCATCGTGGCCAGCACGTCCGTGAGGCCACGCCGTTCGGCAGCGAACATCGGGCCGCCGCGCCAGCGCGGGAAACCGTAGCCTGCCGTGTACACCACATCGATATCGCAGGCGCGCTGTGCGATGCCTTCGTCCAGGATCCTGGCACCCTCGTTGACGAGGGCCAGCAACAGCCGGTCGACGATCTCTTCGTCGCTGATCTTGCGGCGTTGCAGCCCGAGCCGGTGCGATTCGGCCACGATCACCTCGTTGACCTCGGCGCTGGGCACCGGGGCCCGCTGGCCGGGCAGGTGGTCGTACCAGCCGCGGCCCACCTTCTGGCCGTGGCGCCCCATCTGCACCAGGGCCGACGCGCTGCGCGAGTAGACGAGCCGCGGGTCACGGGCGACGCGCTGTTCGCGGATCTTTTCGCCGAGGTCGATGCCCGCCAGGTCGCAGACGCGGAACGGGCCCATCGCCATGCCCCAGGTCTCGATCGCGCGGTCCACCTGCTGCGGCAGCGCGCCTTCGTCGAGCAGCAGGCCGGCCTGCATCAGGTAGGGCTGGAACATGCGATTGCCGATGAAGCCTTCGCAGACGCCGGACACCACCGCGGTCTTGCCCAGGCGCCGCGCGAGTGCCATCGCCGTGGCCAGTGCGTCGGGTGCCGTGCGGTCCCCCCGCACCACCTCCAGCAGTTTCATGACATGGGCCGGGCTGAAGAAGTGCAATCCCAGCACGTCCTGCGGGCGCCGCGTGAAGGCTGCAATCCGGTTCACGTCGAGCATCGACGTGTTCGTCGCAAGAAGGGCCCCAGGCTTGGCAAGACTGTCGAGCTGCTCGAAGATCCGGCGCTTGATCTCGACGTCCTCGAACACCGCCTCGATCACGAGATCGGCCTTACACGCGGGATCGAGACCCAGCGATCCCTGCACCCGTCCTAGCCGCTCGTCGAAC
>JBEANV010000332.1:0-5497 GCA_041165285.1 Pseudomonadota bacterium
CGCCGCAACGCACGGTCCACACGGCCACTGCTGCGGTAGGCCTCGTACAGCTCGTTGAGCGCATACGACAGCAGCGGCATCGCCCCCGGCGACTGCACCACCTCGGCCAGCATGTCGTCCACCAGTTGCGGCGGATCGAAGATCAGCACCTCCTGGATCATCGGCAGCTCGATGACCTCCCGCAGCTCCTCCAGGCTGAACGGCGGCACCGTGCAGCGCCCCGCAAGCCAGTGCGCCTTCAGCACGCTGGTCGTGAACTGCGGTTCGAAGTCGGCCCGCACGGTCAGGATGAGCCGGTGAATGCGCCCGTCCCCGTCGATCAGCTGGCGCAGCGTCGACAGGAACAGGAGCCGCTCCCGCTCGTCGGTGCAACGGGTGATCAGCTCCTCGAACTGGTCGATGACGAGCACCGCCTTCGTGGGCGCATCCGCAGCACCGACCGTGTTCAACACCGCGTCGAGCACCTTCATCGGATGCACACCCGGCCGGATCACCGGCAGGATCTCGAACCCTGCGGCGCGCAGCACCGGCAGCAACCCCGCCTTCACGACCGACGACTTGCCTGTGCCCGAAGCACCACTGACGACCAGCAGGCGGCTGCTTTCGCACCGAGCGCGCAGATCCTGAATGACGCGGTCCCGGCCGTAGAAGAGCAGTCGGTCGTCCTCGTTGAACGACGCCAGCCCCATATAGGGACTGCGCCGCGGGATGGGCGACAGGTTGAGCCGGTTGTTCGGGTCGAGGAAGATGAACTCGCCCTTGTCGTGCTTCTGCAGCGGGAAGAATCCGGGTGTCTGGCGCCGGCCCTGGTCGGACGCGATGGTCTGGGGTTCGACCCGGTCCCGGACATAGGCATACAGCTCCGTCGCGGTGATGACCCCGTCGCCCTCGCGGTCGGTACGGGCATCGGCCATGCCGGCGAGTCCATCGAACAGCGCGAGCGCGAAGGGCGAATGCGCCGCCGCGTCGCCCGACGGGCCGGCGGTGCCCCGCTCGCCGGTCGCCTGGCCGTTCAGCACGTCCATCGCCTTCTGGTCGTAGGCAGCCGATGTGATCACCTGCCAGGCACGGTCCTGGATGAAGCGGTCGAAACGCTCCTTGTAGATCTTCTTCGGCATCAGCGTGCCGATGGAGCGGTGCAGAGTCGACCAGCGGAAGGCACCCGAAAAACAGCAGTCCAGGATCAGCAGCAGGTGGCGGCAGGGCAACTCGTTCAAGGCCCGCTGCAGATCGGACATCTGGATGAAGGTCGAGAGATCCGCGCCATCGGCATCGACCGGCACCAGATAGCCTTCAGGGCCATCCTCGCCGTCGGCGGGGATGCCGTGCCCGGCGAAATAGAACAGCACCCGGTCATCGGGGCCAACCTCCTGCGGCAAGGTGGTCTGCAGCAACGCCCGAATGTCGGCCCCAGTGGCGTCCAGCAAGGGCGGATGCACCCGGAAATGCTGCTGCGCCGTCAGCACCTCCTCCAGCCGGCGGGCGTCGGCCACTGCGGTGCGCAGCGGCGACAGGTGCTGGTAGTGGTCGATGCCGATGATGAAGGCGTGGTGCTGGCGAAACGGCAGCGTGTCCGGGGGGTCACGCGGCGCCGGATCGGACGTGTTCACGGCGCGCCGCCCTGCCAGCGCACGGCCCGCAGCGCCTCCTGCCCCGCTGCAGAGACAAAATAGTTCAGGTGGTGGCAGGCGACGTTGCGGCGGTCTGGCGCGACCGCCCGCTCGGCGCCCACGCCGAGAATGCTCTGGACGCCGACGGCGATGTCATTGGGCTGGTTCGCGAACAGCGCATCGAACAAGGGGCCCTTGCCCGCCTTGGCCAGCATCTGGGCAAAGAACGCATCGGACGGCTCCTGGTAGGCGTCCACATCCCCGGCCAGGATGGTGTAGGGAATGCCGGAGTCGGGACTCGCGTTCAGCGTGCGGATGAAGTCGCCATCCGGGTTCATCTGCTCCAGCGTGGGCGTGACCCGCTTCGAGCGGTTCAGCAGCAGCATCACCGCGCTGCTGAACGGCACCAGCACCGGCACATAGTTCAGCGTCAGCCCGGTCAGCACGTTCAGGATCTTGCGCGCACCGTCGAACTTGCCGAAGGGCGAGCCATGGTTGGGTGTCCCGCACATCACGAGGTGGTCCACGACTTGGTGACCCTCCTCGCGCTCGACGAACCAGCGCGACACCAGTCCGCCCATCGAATGCACCAGCAGCGTCAGGCGCTTGCCATCCCCGGCCTGCAGGCCGACCGCAGCGAGTTGGGCCTTGAGCTGCCGCGCGGTGTCCGCGATCGGCGTGCTCAGGTTCTCGTAGTCATAGGCCAGCACCAGATCGAAGGTCCGGTCCAGCCCGCAGACCTGCACGCCAGCACACATCCCTTCGGTGTCGCCGATGATGCCGTGGACCAGCAGCAGGATGTTCTGTGCCGCGGCCACCCGCTCCGCCACCCCGGACTTCTCGTAGCGCGAGGTGCCCTGTGCGTCGAACTCGACGCGGCGCAACTGGTTGACGTTGTCCTGCCGCAGCCAGGTCTTGAAGAAGTAGAGCTTGAGCGAGCCGCCCAGACTGCGCCGACGGTCGCCGATGTCCGGCAGGTGGTCGATGGTGACGCGGGTGTGGCCGTCGTCGTCCAGCGACGCATCGCCGCCGAGCAGCACGTGCTGGCCGTCGCAGACCAGCGCCAGCAGGCCCTCACCCGCCTGCAGCGGCACCTTCACCACGATCTCCAGCGGCTCCTCCGCCAACGAGGACGCCTGCTGGATGTCCGTGAGTTCGAGGATGTTCTGCGGGTCGCCGCGGGTGGTGGAAAAGTTGACCAGCGCCAGGCCCTGGCGCTCGAAGGCCTTGCAGAACGCCGAGGCCTCCCCGGTGCCCCGTGCGGTCGCCTGCACCGTCTTGGCCGACGCCAGGCTCACCTGCGCCTGGACCTTCGGATGCGCCTTCACGACGATCTGCCCACCGGCGATCGCGAGATCCTGCGGCCCCACCGCGTCGAGCCGGCGCACGACGCGGATCCGCAGATCCCGGGTGAACCATTCGTTCTGGTGCACCAGCTTCTGGCGGGATCGAACGCTGCCGATGCCGCGGGTGCCGTCTCGCTGGGCCTCGCGGGTGGGCGACTCGACATGCCCCAGCACCAGATCGTCCTGACTCAGCAGGAAGTCATCGATCTTTTCCGTGCTGACGATCAGCTTGAAGCGCTCGACCGACTCGTCGAGGCCATCGTCCAGATAGAAGTAGTCCTTCGGATCGGCGCCCCAGAGCGTCGCCCAGCGCTCGCCCGGCTCCATCGGATCGTTGGACAGGATGTGGATGCCGTATTCACGCGAGAAATACACCAGCGCCAGGTGCAGGGTCTGCGCCGTGCGGTTACGCGCACGGACCGCGCCGCGGATCTCCGCCCAGTCGCGGCCGGACTTCACCAGGTCCAGCACGATGTCGTCGCCGGCATGGACATGCTCGGCCGCGCCCGCCAGACGCTCGGCATAGTGGAAGTCCACCAGCGACACGTCCATCGCCGTGCCCGGGTTGCGCAGGCCAAGTCCCCGCTCCCATTGCGCCACTTGCTTGAGCGCGGGCAGCAGGAGCCGGGCGGCGGGTTCCAGCCCGCTGCCGAGTTCGGCACCCTGGATCACTAGATCCGTCTCGCGCTGCAGCAGCAGGAGCCGCCCCTCCTCTTCGCGCAGCACATAAGTGCCAGCGTTCAGGACGTCCGTGAGCGCCACGCCGACGGAGCCATCGTCGCCGAGCGTCTGCTGCAGCGTGTCCCGCCGGGTCGCCGGGCCGTCGAACGACACCAGCAGCGGCGGCACCGGCAGGCTGGTGATCTCCGCGCGGTAACGCACCGACGCCGGGCTCGCGAAACCAAGCGTGATCTCGCTCTTCTGCGGCCCGACCTGCACCGTGCTGGCACTGCCCGCAACGCGTGCCTGGTCGTCCTCGGGATACAGGCGCAGCGCGACCGGCTTGTCCGGGTCCGTCGGCACACCGTGGATCGCACCGGCGTCCATCTTCCAGCGCCCCTGCTCGTCGGCATAGACGCTGTAGCGGCGGGCGGTCTGCGAGGCGCGCCGGCCCAGGAACCCGCTCGCCGCGCTGAAGCTGCCAGCCGTCTCGAACTGCGGATTCTGGTCATCGGCCCGGCTGCGCACGGCCGCGCGGCAGCGCATGAACAGATCGGCATAGGTCAGGTCGCCGCCCGACTTGTTCAGCACCTCGATCAGCGTGCTGGTGAAGACACCACTGTTGTCGGGTGACTCCTGCGCCAGTTGCGTGCGCTCGCACGCCGCCAGCAGGATGTGCGAACTGGCGGGAATCCAGAGCGGCGTGCCCGAGGCGGACAGCCGGGCGTAGTGCCCATCGAGATAGCTCTCCAGCGGACGCTCCTGGGTGACTTCATGGGTCACCCGCGCCCGCAGACCCCGGAAGGCATCGACGCCCCGGGTGCCGGAGCCGGAGTGGCAGCAGTCCAGGATGACAGCGACGTGGGCGCCGCGGCCGGCGACTTCCGAAACCAGGACCGCGAGTTCCTTGTCGGCCAAGTCATAGCCCCCGGGACCGCGGCTGTCGAGGCAGACCAGCCCCTCGTCCTTGCCGTCCGGATAGAAGTCGAGAAAGGCCTTGGCCGAAGCCCAGCGCGCACCGTGGCCGCAGAAGTGGAAGACCGCCACATCGTCCGGGCCGGCCTGACCCAAATGGTCGCGAAACGCGCGGATGAGCTGGTCGCGGGTGGCCTCGGCGTCCTTCAGAACCTGGATGCCGAGGCGGGATTTGTCGAAATTCCGGACCAGATAGTCGTGGAAGTGGTCCACATCGTTCACACATCCGGACAGGGCGCCGACTTCGGGCGGATAGGCATTGATGCCGACCAACAGTGCATAGACCTGACTGGACACGGTGACACCTCCTGACGCGCGATGCGCACAGGTTAGGCCTGGATCGGCGCATCGGAACGGGGAAGTTCCCCAACCCTGATGAAGGAATGCAGCTGGAAAAACAAAAACGGAGCGCAGGGGGATGCGCTCCGTTGTCGTGGACGGCCCAAGCGGGCAGATGGGACGGCTCAGGCCGGGTCGGGTCGGGTCAGGCGCCTTCGCTGTCCAGACCGAAGGCCTTGTGCAGCGCCCGCACCGCCAGCTCCATGTACTTCTCGTCGATCACGACCGAGGTCTTGATCTCGCTGGTGGTGATCATCTGGATGTTGATGCTCTCGTCGCTCAGCGCGCGGAACATCGTGCTGGCCACGCCGGCGTGCGAGCGCATGCCGATGCCGACGATCGAGACCTTGCAGATCTTGGTGTCGCCGATCACCGACGCCGCACCCAGCGCCGGCACCACCTCGGACTTCAGCAGGTCAAACGCGCGCTGGTAGTCATTGCGGTGGACGGTGAACGAGAAGTCGGTCTTGCCGTCGTGCGAGACGTTCTGGATGATCACGTCCACGTCGATGTTCGCGTCAGCCACCTTGCCCAGGATGGCATAGGCGATGCCCGGCTTGTCCGGCA